>JAQIDF010000383.1 GCA_027858145.1 Prolixibacteraceae bacterium
AGCTTCGATTTCGTACAATGCTACAGGTTCCATGCGACCTTGGTTAATATAAGCTTCGATACGCTCCCTTTCTTTTTTGCTGATATCGAGTCTTTCTTTCAAGACATCGACCATGGCCTTTTGGTAAAGTGCGGTGCTGAAACTTTCGATGATTTGAAGGTAAAGCATGTTGGCCGAATATTGGGTACTTTGTTTGTAAACCAGTTCGTTGTAATGGTAAGCGGCAATGGTGTTCATTTGAGTTAAACCACTAAAAAGAGTCAGGCTGCTGTTTATTCCATATCCCACATTGTACGTGGTTCCCGATGCTATTTCGTTATTTTGGTTGGTTGAGCGACGTAAATTAAGCGATGTAGATCCCCAGCCGTTTACCGAAGGTGCTAATTGCCATTGACTTCTTTGGCGATCGTACATGGCCTGCTTTTCACGGTTTCGTTGAATTTTCAAATCGATGTTTTCAGACAGGGCTCGCGAAATGCAATCGTTTAAAGTAAAAACCTTCGCTTCCTGAGCCCTGCCCAAAACTGTAAAAAGAACTGAAATAACTATTATGCTGAAATGTTTCATAGTATCGATAAAATCAATTTCCACTCTTGTTTGCCAATGCCGTGCCAAAAACCAAAACAACTGATTAACAGCCGATTGGATATTTATTTATCGTAAGAGTGTAAATTTATTTGACACTTAGTGTGTAAATATTAGACAATTTCTTATTTTTAGTGAAAGTTTATATACCTGAAATACAGACAGGTAAGTGTTAAATGAAGCAGTGGAATGATTTTAGCTGGGTAGTAGCCACTGGTAACTGGTCGCTAATCAAACCAGCTACAAGTAGTCAGAAACCAGAATATAAATTATGAAAGAAGCAAAAATATTAATTGTAGACGATAACAAAAGCATACTTTCTGCACTTGATTTGTTATTACGGGGTTGCTGCAACAAGGTTAAGACCTTGTCGTCACCCAATCAGCTGATTACGGAGTTACAACAAAGCAGCTATGATGTACTTCTGCTCGATATGAACTTTGCTGCCGGTTTTAACACAGGGAACGAAGGAATATACTGGCTGCAACGGGTACAGGAAGTTGAACCGGGAATTAGCGTGATCATGATTACGGCTTATGGTGATGTAGAATTGGCCGTAAAAGCAGTTCGTTTGGGTGCGACTGATTTTGTATTAAAACCCTGGGACAACGAGAAAATGCTTACCACCATCGAGTCGGCCTGGAAATTGAACCAGTCGCGCCGCGAAGTGAAGAAACTGAAGAACAAGGAGCAACAATTAATAGCCGAAATTAATAAATCGAATAAAAACCTGATTGGTTCCTCCAGGGAATGGGGAGAGGTAATGACAATGGTTGCCAAGGTAGCTGCTACCGATGCTAATGTATTGATAACAGGAGAGAACGGCACCGGGAAAGATTTGGTAGCGCGAGAAATTCACCGCTTGTCGTCACGAGCTGAAAAGGTGATGGTAGCGGTTGACATGGGATCAGTTCCCGAATCCTTATTTGAAAGTGAACTATTCGGTCATAAAAAAGGATCTTTTACCGATGCGAAAGCCGATAGAGACGGGAAGATATAAACGGCCAACGAAGGAACCCTTTTCCTGGACGAAATTGGCAATTTATCGATGGCCATGCAAGCCAAGCTGCTTTCGGTATTGCAAAACCGAACAGTGACAAAAGTAGGTGATAATAAAGAGGTGAAGGTTGATGTTCGCTTAATTTGTGCGACCAACTGCAAACTGTCACAATTGGTCGCGGCAGGTAGCTTTCGAGAAGACTTATTCTACCGTATAAACACCATTCATATTGAGTTGCCTCCTTTACGTGAACGTGTTGACGATATTACTGAATTAGCCGGTTTCTTTCTAAAAAAATATACCGGTAAGTACAACAAACCCGGACAGGCTTTTGAATTGGAAACAATTGAAAAACTGAAGAAATATAATTGGCCCGGAAATGTCAGGGAATTGCAACATTCTGTTGAAAAGGCAGTTATTTTGAGCGATCGACTAAAATTATATCCATCTGATTTTATCTTCAGAAGTGATGAAAGTACCGGTTCGCTGGCAATAGATGGCACTCTGGAGGAGATGGAACAAAAATTGATTGCAAATGCTATACGAAAAAACGATGGTAACATGACTTCGGTTGCCGGACAATTGGGAATTACACGACAAACCTTGTACAACAAAATAAAGAAGTATGGGCTATAAAAGCTATAACCGAATGCTGGCCTTGCGGCTAATTATCATAATCCTTCTTGCGCTTGGTATTGGGTGGATCTACGCAAAGGCTGAATACTGGATTATTTTCGGCATACTGGTTCTTGCAGAAATTAGGTTACTGATAGAATTAATACGGTTTTTAAACAAAACCAATCAACAAATAAGCTTTTTTATTCAGTCGATTAAAAACGACGATACCACCCTTCACTTTCCTGCTAAAACGGGCAATTCAATTTTGAACGAATTGCATCGTAGTCTGAATGAATTAAACATCATATTACAAGACACCAAAGTACGAAGCCAGATAAAAGAGCAATACTTCAGTGAAATTATACAAAATATTGGCACCGGAGTATTGGTCTTAAGCGAAAAAGGCTTTGTTTCGGATGTCAACCCATCAGCCCTTGAATTACTGGGACTTCAGACCTTTACACACATCAAACAACTTGAACGGATTGATGCACCGTTTAGCGCTTCTCTGTTGAAAATGGGCAATAAAGAAAAGCAAATGCTGACACTTCTAAATAAAAACGAAAAAGTTCAAATTATAACACGCTGCACTGTAATAAACATAAAGAACGAAGAAGTTAAGCTGATTACATTACAGGATATTAGAGGTGAATTGGAGCGTAAGGAAATTGACTCCTGGATTAAGTTGATCAGGGTTATGAGCCACGAAATTATGAATTCGCTGGCACCGGTTACTTCTATTGCTCAATCGTTGAAAAGAATTTGGAAACATAAAATCAACGAGGCCAGTTTTCATAACGATGAAGATATTGAAAGTACCATTAACGGATTGGATGTTATAGGCGAAAGAGGAGAAGCCTTAAAGCGCTTTGTGCAATCATACCGGATTTTAACCCATGTGCCGCAGCCTAAGTACAATAACGTGAGCATACATGCATTTATCGACAGCCTGAATATACTGCTTTCACCCTTAAAAGAAGATTCAAAAGTAGTGGTGAAATACCAGTACCCTAAAGACGATTTTACCATTAAAATTGATGAGCAATTATTGATACAGGTCATCATCAATTTGGTAAAGAACAGTGTGGAAGCCATTGGCAAACAGGACGAAGGCGA
>JAQIDF010000427.1 GCA_027858145.1 Prolixibacteraceae bacterium
TGTAAGTTTTGTGCTACTCAAACAGGCAGGCCGCTGCCACCTGACGAAGCAGAACCGGCCAATGTTGCAGAATCGATTCGCTTGATGGGGCTCAGGCATGCTGTGCTTACATCGGTCGACCGTGACGATTTGCCGGATAAAGGTGCCGGGCACTGGGCGAAAACAATCGACGAGATAAAAAAAGTAAACCCCGGCGTAACCATGGAAGTACTTATTCCTGATTTTGACGGTGACCCGGTATTGATACAAAAAGTTATTGATGCAAATCCCGATATTATTTCGCACAACCTTGAAACAGTCCGTCGGTTAACCCCACAGGTTCGCAGCCGTGCAAAGTACAATGTAAGTTTAAAAGTACTTGAAGTTATTGCTAAATCGGGGGTCACACCTAAAAGTGGAATAATGCTTGGCCTGGGCGAAACACGCGAAGAGATTTTAGAAACAATGGATGATCTGTTGGCGGCAGGTTGTGAGGTGGTTACCATTGGACAGTACCTTCAGCCAACAAAAATGAACCTTCCGGTGCAGGAATACGTTCATCCTGATGTTTTTGAAGAATATCGCAAAATAGGTCTCGAAAAAGGATTTCGTTTTGTAGAAAGTGCACCGCTGGTGCGTTCGTCATATCATGCCGAAAAGCATATCGAAAAGAAGTGAAATGAACAAGATAAAATTTGAAGATTTAGGTGTTTCAGAATACCAAAAAACCTGGGACTATCAGGAGACTTTGATGCAAAAGGTGATTTCGCAGAAAGTAGCGAAAAAAAGCAATAGTGAAATTGAAACTGATAATTACCTGTTATTTGTTGAGCATCCGCATGTTTATACTTTAGGGAAAAGTGGCGACGAGCATAATTTATTATTGAATTATATACAGTTGCAGGCAGCTCATGCATCTTTCATAAAATCGAACAGGGGCGGTGATATAACGTATCACGGGCCAGGCCAGATTGTAGGTTACCCTATTCTCGACCTTGAAAATTTTGATGTTGGCCTTCGTAAATACATAGAATTGATCGAGGAGGCTATTATTCAAAGCATTGCTGAATATGGGCTGAAAGGCGATCGCGATGAAACAGCTACGGGGGTGTGGCTTGATGTTGGAAAACCATCGGCCCGTAAAATATGTGCCATTGGTGTTAAAAGTTCACGGTTTGTTACCATGCATGGCTTTGCACTCAACGTGAATACCGATTTATCTTATTTTCAGCATATAAATCCTTGTGGTTTTACCGATAAAGGGGTTACGTCATTGGAGAATGAACTTGGCGAAAAACAAGATTTCGGAAAAGTAAAAGACATTGTTCTGGAGAAATTACTTGGTGTTTTTGATGCAGAAATTGAGAAGTAATAATTATATAACTGATAATCATATAACCGCATGATCTCATTGGTGATTTTATATATCGTAGGTTTTTTTCGTACCCTTCTTTTTGTTTTGGCAATTTACTTTTTGATGGGTTTTATTATCAGGTTGTTGCAACCGCATAATAAAACCCATTCATCCAAAAAATCATCTGAAACAAAAGAAGGCGAAACAACCATTCGTTTTAATAAAAAAGGTGATAAGATTGTTGACAAAGATGAAGGTGAATATGTCGATTTTGAAGAGGTAGATTGATGGTTTTCTTTTATTGTTGATTAAACTTAAAGTAGAAAGTACTGCCTTCTCCTTCTTTACTTTCAACCCATATTTCACCTCCCAGTAGTTCAATAAGTTCCTTTACGATGCTGAGTCCTAGTCCTGTTCCATTTTGATTTTTTCTTTCGGCATTACCTGCACGGTAAAAACGCTTAAATATTTTGCCGATGTCTTTTTCCGGAATACCTATTCCTGTATCGTGAACATAAAACAGTCCATCATTGTCGCAATGTTCACAACCAAATTCAATTTCTCCTTTATCGGTGTATTTATAGGCGTTTGATATCAGATTTGTAAATACTTGTCTGATTTTTTCATAATCGGTTTTAATCTCAAGATTTTCAGAAGCATCGTGTTTTACATTTAATTTTATGTGTTTTGGGTAAATGGGTAACTGAAAAGATTGAGAGATATCGTTGAAAAGTTTGGCGAACTTGAACGTTGAAACATTGATGTGAATCATTTTCGTTTGCAATTTCGAATAAAGCACGATATCATCGATGATGTTAACAAGTTGCTCTGAGTTTTGAACAATAATTTTTGCATATTGAGCCATCAATATTTTTGATTCCTCACTTGGTAACAAACTGGAAAAACCCATGATTGAATTCATTGGCGTGCGTATTTCATGGCTCATGTTGGCCAGGAATGCAGATTTTAGTTGGTCGCTTTCTTCAGCTTTTTCTTTAGCGGCAACAAGGTCAAC
>JAQIDF010000461.1 GCA_027858145.1 Prolixibacteraceae bacterium
GAATTAGAAGGATATTCAATTTTTGCTGAAGCCTTAAAAGAGACAGGACTTTACGAAGAACTTAACATCCCGATATCAGCACAAGAAGATACCATATGGCAAACATTCTTTGCCGTATCGGATGAAATTCTCAAAGCCGATGGTATTACATCGGTTGATGATATTGGCGAAAAATATGCAGGTGAAGATATTCCGGCCGATACAGCACTGTACAGGTATATGGCTTATCACATATTACCCGATCAATATCAATTTTTAACCGATTTGGTTTCGTCACAAGCTGTTTCAACACGTGCTCCGGGCGAGGTTTTAACCGTGAAATCGAAGGGAAACAAAGTACTGATCAACGATGATATATTTGCTGGTGTTCACGAACCCGGATTCAATATTAACCGTGACCTGTCAGACCAAACAGCCGATAATGGTGTTATTCACTTCATGGAAGGAAACTTCTTTGTTAAAGTTCGCTACCCGTTCGCGGTATACTGGGACGTAACCGATCAGCCTGAAATTAAAAAAATGCCCGGGGTATTCCGAAAAACAAGTGCATACGGGCTTGTTAACGGTCAAATAGAAAATGTAAGCTGGCAACCACAAGATGCCACAATTGATTATTCAGTTGGTGCTGTAAATGGTGCTTATGGCCATATTTTTAACGACTTTTTCGCAATTTACCTGAGACCGGCTGTTGTACAATCAATTAAACTAACCACACCTACATTGGTGAAAGGCTCGTACAAGATATGGGTTTGTATGCGTACTCAAATTGCCGATGTTGCTACAAAAAACAGTCGTTTCTATGTTTATTTTAATGGTGAACAAACAACCAAAATTGTTGATAACCGTAAAAGTTATAGTGCCGGGTCAGGTTACTCTGACGGGGAACTTAACCTTGTTGATTTGAAAATTTACAACTACGATCCTACTGCTTACCAACCCGAGGATGAAACTGAAACTGCATTGCAAAATCTTGTACAGGATGGTATTGCCAACAACTGGGTTACCAATACCGGACGTTATGGATCGCAATTGGCGGGAACTGTTATCGTAGAAGAAACCGGAAAACAAACCATCGAGTTTGTAGCCATTTCGGGTGGTGTAAACGCGCAAGTATGGCTCGATCAGATTCAATTCATACCGGTTGATGAAGATCAAAACTGGCCAAGAATTAATTGGAAAGATGGATCCCGGGTATATAAGGAAGATTTAGAAGCTGGTATTTTACCGGAATAATATCAAAAAACTAAAAAATAGATAAATCAACGTTGAAAACTTTAAATATATGAATAAGTATAAACTAATAATATCGCTTGTCATTTCGCTGTTCATCTACAGTTGCGAAAACCCATGGGATGAACATATAAAGGTAAACGACAACGTTTTGCAGGAGAGTATTGGAGAATACCTGGCTTCGAACAGCGAATTTTCAACTTTCGAGGAACTGCTCATTTCAACAGGCCTGGATGCCATGTTATCGTCATCGGTTATTTATACCGTTTGGACCCCTACAAATGAAGCAATGAATGCTGTTGATGAATCATTGCTCAATACAGATGAAAAAAAGAAATTATTTGTTCTAAACCATATCGCTTTTGGAAGTTACTCATCGAAAGCAGCAATACCCGATTTCAGGCTTAAAATGCGTAGCGATAAAATACTAAACTACAGCCCTGTAAATTCAATAATTGATAATGTAAATATTGAAACCGAAAGAGAAATTGAAGCTAAAAACGGAACGGTTCAGGTAATTAATTCAGCCCTATCGCCACGTTATACCATTTGGGAATATATTGAACTGGATGCTCCCGACTGCGAGTTTGTAAACTTTTTGAATTCCCTCACCACAATGGTATTTTATGAGGATTCATCATTACAGGTTGGTGTAAACGAAAGCGGAAAACCTGTTTATGATTCTGTATGGGTGGTGGAAAATGATTATCTGAAATACTTTGTTGACGTTTCGTCCGAAAACATTCTATCTACTTTATTAATTCCTTCGGATGAAGTGCTTAATGAAGAATTCAACAAGTTTGAAAAATATTATCGCAAAGAGGATAAACGAAACAATGATGTTCCTTCAGCAGTTGATTCTGTAAATATTAAGTTAATGATAGCCCGTGATATGGCTATCGCCGGATCATATTCTTCGGAAGCTGCCGATACACTTCGCTCGTTTTACAATGTTAAAGTACCTTTTGTAAAAAATGCAGTTATAAACTCATTTCAGGCCAGTAACGGATATGTTCACCTGGTTAATGAATGTCCGGTAAAAATTACCGACAAAATCCGTCCTATCCTTATGGAAGCCGAAAATCATGTTTTCAGCACTCAAATGTCCAGCGGAAACCCTGCCACTTATTTTCGTCTCAGGGATAATGCTTCAAATGGAATGGATTTTATATGCGACAACTCCCATAACAGCGAAAAGCTTTCTGGTGTTGTATTTGCAGGCCCGATAGTTTCTTCCATAAAATACCGGATAAAAATCAGGGCTATTGATGATTTCGGAAAATCATACCGCCGGTCTGATACAACAATTGTACTAACTCAAAAATTGGGTACTGTAACCGTTTCGCGCGACAAAAAAACAAATGAAATAACAACCGTTTCAGAAGTTACAAACTCGCTCAATTACCAAAGCACAGCCTACGGAACAGCCGATGTGACCAGCGATACAATTCATGTTACACAAGAAACATACAGCCCGGCCAGCCAGGCAATGGATGATGAAATAGATGTTGGATTTTACGAATTCAATAAAAGTGAAAACGTCTTTCTAAGGCTTCTACCACTTGAATCACAAATGGCTGTAACCGCCGACTATTTTCGCTTAGTACCAATCATTGAAGAATAAAAAACACAAAAAATGAGATATTTACAATTCATACTGATATTACTGACAGCAAGCCTCACAAGCAGTTATGCGCAGGCACAAAAAAATCAGGATTCAGCAATTTCTGTAACCGGTGCTGTATTTGATGCTACTACAAACGAACCAATTGAAGCTGCAACGGTACGTTGTGGGCAGTTTTCATCTGGGTTCACCGATACTGACGGTAAGTTTGAAATTGACGTAAGGTCGGTAGAAGATGTGATAACAGTTGAAACTGACAACTATCACTCAAAAGATATACCCTTGCGTGGAGAAACAGAGGTTAATATTTACATTAACCCTGAGTCGATGTATTCATTGCAGGGGTACACATACGATGCTTACGACAAGAAACAAAAGATATACACAACTCAGTCGGTGGCATCCACTAACCCCCAATATCAATCCAGTGCTTCTAAAATGAATGCCGGATCGGGTGAAGCGGCTTTTGACGGGCATATTGCCGGTCTTGATGTTCGCTCACGCAATGGCATCAAAGGTATGGGGTCAAACTTATTCCTGAGGGGATATTCTTCATTATTCCTCAATAATCAGCCATTAGTTGTGGTTGACGGAATGATATTCGATACCAAAAACTATGGAAATACACTTATCAACGGATATTATGCCAACCCACTTTCTGGTATAAATGTCAACGACATTGAAAACGTAACCGTAATTCGTGATGCAGCATCAATATATGGTGCTAAAGCAGCTAATGGGGTTATATTTATCCGTACAAGCCATACAAACGAACAAGCAACAACAATTGAGCTTTCGGTAAATGGTAATATTGAAATGGCTCCTGAAAATATCCCTCTGCTGGGCAGCGATAATTATCGCACCTATCTCAACGAAATTATGGTTCAAAAATATGGGCTTAACAAAGTTTCAGATATGGACTTTCTGAATACCGATGTTAACTCACCAAACTATCATTCATACCATAACAATACAAACTGGCAGGATAAAGTATTTGAGGATAGCTACTCTACCAATTATAACCTTAAAATTAAAGGTGGTGACGATGTTGCCCTTTATGCCCTGTCGGTAGGATTTTTAAAGCAAAATGGTACGGTTGAAGAATCAGGTAATTCAAGGTTTAACTTTCGCTTCAATTCCGACATTAATTTCTCGCCCGAAGTAACATTGAACTCTAACATTAGTTTCAACTATTCTAAAAAAGATATTTCAGGCTCGGGTATTAATAGTTATTACGACCCTGTTTACATTTCGCGAATAAAAGCACCTTTCTTACTTGAATACGAACAAGATGAAAATGGTATTACCAGTCCGGTACTCAGCGACTACGATTTTTTGAATGTCAGTAACCCGGTTGCGCTAATCAACAACATGACACAGGAAGACATCACATATCGTTTATTTGGTTCTTTCAACTTTAACTGGAAAATTTCAGATAAAGTAACGGTAAGCGACCTCATCGGGCTATCTTTTGACAAGGATCGCCAGCGGGTTTTTGTGCCAACCATAGGTGTTGTGCCCGACTCAGTTGATTATGGCGAAGTTTATAATCAAATGAAGACCCGTGTATTACGTAATTTTGTAATTAATAACGATTTAAGGGTAAAATACCACGATGAATTTGGTTTTAACCATAAACTGAATGTATTGGCTGGTGCACGCCTGAATATTAACGATCTGGAAGAAGACTGGGCGGCCGATTTCAACTCAGCCAACGATCAAATGCAGTCGCTGGGCAACGGTAACTATCTGTTACGCCAAAATGGTGGATTCATTGGAAATTGGTCAAGCCTTACATGGTACCTGAGTGCCGATTATTCGTTTAAGCAGAAATATCTGCTATCATTAAACATGTCGCTCGACGGTTCTTCACGCTTTGGCGATGAGCTACAGGGGCTTAATATGTTTGACACCCCGTTTTTGTTTTACCCGTCGGTTTCAGCAGCATGGCTTGTGTCATCTGAAAATTTTATGGCCGGGATCAATGCTGTCGATTTATTAAAACTCAGGGCCAGTTTCGGGCAAACCGGTAACGACGATATCGGTAATTATACCTCGAAAAAATATTACACTTCCGAAACATTCCTCGGATACCAGGGCATCGTACCCGGCAACTTATGGAATCCGGCACTGGGGCCTGAAAAAACAGCGAAAATGAATGTTGGTATCGATTTATCAGTTTTCAAAGAACGCGTTTCAGTTACAGCCGATATATATAATAATAAAACAACCAACCTGTTCGATTATATCCCGGCAACCGACTATTCAGGCCTTTATGGATACTACGGCAATTATGGTGGTTTAACAACAAAAGGTTTTGATGTTTCACTCAACACCCGAATTGTCAATAGCAAACCATTCAAATGGGATTTAGGCCTCGTTTACTCACAATTCACTACAACCATTGACGAGCTTTATAACGACAGTCGCTATCAAACATATTATACTGCCAATATTTTAACAGAAGCCGGAAGCCCAATCTCACAGTTTTACGGTTACAAAACCAAAGGCGTTTATGCTTCTGACAACCAGGCTGCTGAAACCGGACTGTTAAACCACATGGACAACGAAAATTTAGTTGCCTTTGGTGGTGGTGACATGATTTTTGAAGATTATACCCCAGATGGTATTATTGACGAAAACGACATGCAGGTTATTGGTAACCCAACACCTGATTTTATGGGTGAAGTGTTTACAAAGTTGCAGTACAAAAACTTGTCACTCGATGCTTCTTTAGCCTTTAGTTACGGTGGCGAAGTTTTCAACTACATGCGCTATACGCTCGAAAACATGAGCACAACCAACAACCAAACACAAGCGGTAATCAACCGCTGGAGGCACCAGGGACAGGAAACCGACATACCGCGTGCTTCGTTTGGCGACCCAATGGGAAATGCAAGGTTTTCTGACCGCTGGATTGAAGATGGTTCTTATGCCCGCCTAAAAAATGTAACACTGAGCTATATGATCCCGTTCAACACGTTTTTGTTTAAATATGCCGAAGTATATGCAACAGGGGTAAACCTGCTCACATTCACAAAGTATAAGGGACAGGATCCCGAATTCAGTATTGACGGGGCGGCTTTATTGCAAGGTATTGACCTTGGCATGGTACCGCAAAACAAAATGGTACTGGTAGGTATAAGAGTTGGACTATAATTACATCAGATAACACTTGAAAAAACATAACGAATGAAACTATTCAATAAATCAAAATCAGCAGTTGCAGCAGTGGCATTTTTATTACTTGCAGCCACTTCTTGTACCGATTTACTTAACCCTGAAGCTGAAGATGTACTTTCAACATCGGAAGTGTATCGTAACCTCGATGATGCAAATTCTACCCTCAGGGGAATTTATGGTAAACTAATGGATTGTGCACCTCAATATGTTGTATTGAATGAATTACGTGCCGATTTAATGGATGTTACATCCAATGCCGATCAGTCGTTAATGGAACTATCGCGGCACGAATCTGTTTCGGATGACAACCAATGGGCCAATCCTTCAACATTTTTCAGTTTGATCAACACCTGCAACAATGCTGTAGTTAATTTCGAATACATGTATAACGAGAACAAAATTAACAGGGAAGATTTTAACATCCGTTATTCTGAAGCTTTAGCTGTACGTTCATGGGCATACTTACAAGTAGCCCTGCATTTTTCAGACCGTGAAAAGGGCGGTGTCCCCTACTTCACTCAACCCATCGACAATGTTGACGATATCGATTTATCTGCTATTGAGAATGTACCTTATCTCAATCTCGAAACCATGATTGATTCATTGGTAAACACCATAGCCACTTTGCCCTATAAAACAAAAATTACCGATGAGAGCCTGATTACAACCATCTCAACGTATAACAGCAACTACATGTACATCGATAAAGAGTACCTGCTGGGTGAACTATACTTATGGGATGAAAATTATTACATGGCCGCCTCTACGTTCAAAAATATCATGGAACGGAGTACCACCGAGGACATCAACAATCCATACGACCGTTACAAAATTCCATTTGATGCCTCGGCCTCGCTGTCGGTATCATCAAGCCGCTACAATAGCGGTTACTCACGATACTATGAAAACGACCGCTTTAGCATTCGTAACAACTGGCCGTATATGTTTTTCGACACTGAAACATTCAACTATTATAACGAATGGTTATGGGTTCTTTATTTCGATCAATTAAATGAGCCCAGCCCGTTTATTGATCTATTTGCAAAAGAAGGTGGCGAATATCTTCTGAAACCCTCACAGGTTGCCATCGAAAATTGGGATAACCAGGTTCAGCAAAACTCATTTAAGGGCGATTTCAGGGGGCATTTTTACAAGCCCGATGGCTTCAACTGGGTTAATTCCGAGGGAGAAGAATATACCGTGCTTGACTATGTAAGTATATTCGGACTTCCGGGTTCGTACGATATTGTTAATGGCGAACCGGTAGTTATGAAATACATTTACGATTATAGTAAATACAATCAAAACTTTGACTTGCTCGACAAATCGGGGCGTTGGTTCCTGTGGCGTTCAGCAACTATGCACCTGCGTTATAGTGAAGCAGCAAACCGCGATGGTCAGCATAAAGTAGCCTATTCGCTGCTCAACAATGGAATACGGGCCAATTATCCCGGTTCAGACCACGATGCCGCTGACAACGATTACACGCACCGCCATCAAACCGAACTCCCCTTCCCATACGATTTTGATGCACGCTCAACAGGATCGGGCGATATCCCTCCGGGGCTACGTCAGCCATGGTTCAGAAATACCGGTATCCGTAATCGTGTAAGCATGAATAACTATCAGGTTGAGAGCGACTCACTTTCAACCATCGAAATGCAAATACTTAAAGAATCAGCCCTCGAACTGGCATTCGAAGGACAACGCTGGGGCGACTTGGTACGTATTGCCATACACAACGGCAACAATTCAATTTTAGCCGACAGGATTGCTGAAAAATTAAACCATGAAGGGCTAGACGGCGAAACGGCACGTATCAAATTACAAGACAGAAACAATTGGTTTTTACCATTATAGAAAACAAGTACTATTTTAATAATCTAAAATTAATCATTATGAGAACATTTTTCCTTAAAAGAAATACGGGAATAAAAACCCGTAATCATTGGCTAAGCTTTGCCCTTGCATTAGGGTTTATGGCTTTTGCGAATATCTCGAATGCACAAGTTGACATGTCCTGGACAGGTGCCAGTAGCAATAACTTTGTTATTGAGGACAACTGGGATCCTGCAGGTTCTCCGGAAGGAAACAATGTGACCATACCTATGCCTGATACGACTTCGGCAACCGGAAGTCCTGATGCTCAACCCTTTGCAGTTGAAGTCACAGGAGCTGAAAATATTTCAGTTAATATAATGGAAATTGTTTATGCTACAGAAAACGCTTATCAGTCTACTTTTACCGTTAACTTAGACAATGATGAAACGACCTTTACAAATTCAACAAGGGACGCTGATTACAACCATACTGGTGTTATCATTAAAAGAGGACATTACATGTATACAAGAGGCAATGGTGCTCGTTTTGATTCAGACAATAGCTGGTTAAGAGTTGAAGGTGGTATTGCTGAATATTATAACCTTCTGATGGGTAATGGAAACAGCCCCAGCAGTGGTGGTAAACTTTATATTAGCGGTGGTGAAGTAAGATTAAACGATACTTTCGGACGTATTTACACCGGACGTGAAGACGGTCAGGTTGAAATCACCGGCGATGGTATGCTTACCATTAGCGGAAACTTCATTGCTCCAACTGAAAACTGGATCAATGGTGGCGAAGATTATTCGATTAAGCGGGGTTACGATGCAGTGGCTGATAAAACAACCTATACTGCAGTACCTGCTTCATACATTGGAATTGAGAACAGCGACCGTCAGGTGCTAAAATCAGGAGAAGCATCAACGGATACACTCCACCTGATTCAGACTTCTTCCGTTGTTGATGCTACCACTTTTGAATGGAGATACCGTGCCGAAGGTCAGGAAACCTATACTTCATTTACCGACGACAACAGTGCTACATTTGCACCCCAATTCGATACTCCCGGAACTTTCTTTGTTTCATGTTTAGTTGACGGAGTTGAAACTGAAAACGAAGTTGAATTCTTCGTCGTTTCAAATGCTATTTCATTCAGCCCTGCTGAATTTCCTGTACAGTTTGTACGCATCGGTGAAAACGGAACAGAAATTACCGCCGAATTTACTACCACTCCTACTTCGATGGAATGGAAGTATTCACATACTCCAGGCGGACCTTATGTTTCATTTGATCCTGTACAAACATCTGCCACCCTTGCTCCTTCTTTTGAAGAAACAGGCAATACCTATGTAGTTATGATTGCCCAGATCGACGGTGCAACACACACCAGTGTTGAGCTTTTCTATAATGTGGAAGAAGAAAGCACTTCAGGTAAATCGCTTACATGGACAGGTTTGGCTTCTGAAGAAGGTACCAATCCTGCCAACTGGAATCCGGTCGCTAATCCTTATAAGAACTCATTGGCCATTGGTGCTTTCGATTCACCTTCAACCTTGCCTTATCCGGTATATGAGCCTGTTGGTAACGACACTATTTCTACTTTCTGGGTAGGGCCTGGTGCAAAAATGACCATTAACTCACAGGATACCGTAAACATTAGAGGCGGATGGCAGCAAGCTCAGGGCAACCTCATCATTCAAAATGGAATTATTACCAACTCAGGATACTTCCGCCTTGACAGGGCTACCGGAAAAGTTGAGCTATATAACGATTCTAAAATGTTTATAGAACAGTTATTAATGGGTGAAAGATCTACCGATGGTGGAACGATTCATCTAAATGACAATGCTGTTTTACATTGTTTGACTCTACCAGGACGAGTTTCACCTGACACACTGCAAAGTGTTACATATATTTCAGATAACGCCAGCATTGAATATGTTGGTGATGTTCAGTCGGATGTAAATGTTTGGATCAGCTCTGCTAAAATTGTTTGCCCCGACGAAAATTTTGAACCTTATGTAACTTTCGACGGTGAGTTAACAATTGTTACTGCCCGTAACACCAATGCATTTGCTATCGAAAATGCTTCATTAGACTTTACAACTCCAAACACTCCTATTAGCGAGGATATTTCTCTTGTTAATGTTGATGGCATTACCAGTTGGGAATGGAAATGGTCGGAAAGTGTTAACGGCCCATGG
>JAQIDF010000475.1 GCA_027858145.1 Prolixibacteraceae bacterium
AACACAATCATTTCTTGAAATTGTAGTAAATTAGTGCACATTAAAAATCTAATTTATTAACCTATAAAATGAACAAGATGTATAAACATTTTTTTGTACTAATTACATTATTGACATTAGTTTTAATGTCAGGTGCCCAACAAACAACGTTTCGTTTTAACTCAATTGGTTATTTACCTTCACACAAGAAAATAGCGAGTATTAATGAAAAATCAGAACAATTTAAAATCATTAATACAAAAAACGGAAAAACCGTTTTAGAAGGAACTCCCCAAGGCCCTTTCAGCCAGGATAATTTTAAAACAAAAACATGGACAGTGGACTTTTCGGATTTGAAAAAATCCGGCGAGTATCAAATTGTACTCAAAAACGAACAAACTTCACCTTCATTCTCCATTGCAAAAGATGTTTACAACGATGCATTTACCACATCGATGCGTGCCTTATATTTATGGCGTTGCGGAAGTGCAATTGAAGGCGAATACAATGGTGAAAAATATGCTTTTGATGCCTGCCACCTTGAAGATGGATATCTCGACTACATTGGAGAAAAGGGAAAGCAAAAAGACGGAACCGGTGGCTGGCACGATGCCGGCGACCACGGCAAATACATTGTTAATGCCGGCATTACGGTTGGCATGATGTTTTTTGCCTGGGATCATTTCAATGATAAGTTGAAAGATTACAATTTTGACTTACCAGAGACAGCTCCCGGATTCCCCGATTTTCTGAAAGAATTGAAGTGGGAAACCGACTGGATGCTCAAAATGCAATATCCCGATGGTTCAGGCCGCGTTTCTCATAAGCTTACCCGTACAAACTTTTCAGGTTTCATCATGCCCGATGATGATCATGAAAAACGCTATTTTACAGAGTGGAGCTCGGCTGCAATAGCAAGTTTTGTGGGAGCAATGGCACAAGCAGCACGATATTTCGAACCTTATGACAAGGCTTACGCAAAAAAATGCCTCAAAGCAGCCAAAAACAGTTATGAATTCCTGAAAGATAATCCTGAATATAAACGATTTGAACAAGGGGATTTCAACACTGGCGGTTATCAATCGCACGATGCTGACGACCGTATTTGGGCAGCTGCCGAAATGTGGGAAACAACCGGTGAAGAAGAATACCTTAAAGACTTTGAATCGCGCCTTTCCGAAATGGATAAAAAGGCAGATGAAAACTGGGACTGGGGCAACCTGAAAAACCTGGGCGTATATACCTATCTTTTATCCGAACGTGATGGAAAAAACAGTACTTTATACGAAGAAGTTAAAAAAGAAGCGATTGAAGTAGCCGATCAAATTGTAAAACAAGCCAAAAACGACATTTACCGTCGTCCGCTGGGCAAAAGGTTTTACTGGGGATGTAACGGCACCGTGGCTCGTCAGGTTATAAACCTGCAGGTTGCCAACATGCTGCAACCCAATAATGAATACATCGAAACATCGCTTAATGCCATTCATCACCTGTTCGGAAGCAACGACTATGCCCGTTCTTTTGTGACAGGACTGGGCTACAACCCGCCAATGAACCCACACGACCGTCGTTCAGGTGCCGACAATATTGAAGCCCCATGGCCCGGTTATCTTGTAGGCGGCGGACAATCGGCTACCGACTGGGTGGATGTGGAAGCCAGCTATTCAACCAACGAAGTTGCCATTAACTGGCAAGGAGCATTGGTTTATGCTTTGGCTGCATTTATCGAATAAAACATCAGATACATCACAAAAAAGAAACACAAATACTAACAAATTCAATAAATAACATATTAACTACATTAAACAAGAAATTATGAGGATATTGAAAAACCTTACCATTTCGTTTTTCTTATTTTCTTTAGTTGTGCCTGCAACAGCACAGCTTCAGGAAATGGGTACATTAAACGAACCGGTTAACATTCGGGAAGATTTCCAAAGTTTCGCCAACACATATTATCTGGCAAACGAGTTGAAAAATTTTGACCCGGAATCAGCTTCCGGCGATGTTGAGTATAATCGCTACGAGTACAAAACCCGTCAGGCTTTTAACAACATGCTGGCAGCGTTAACGCCGGTTGAAGCAAACGAATTTCCGGGAATTGAGTACGAAGCCTCACCAAACCTGCCATTTGATGTAGATTTCGTATCGCCACGTACCGTTCGCATACGCATGACTACAGGCATCGACAAATCACTTGATGATCCATCGCTGATGCTGGTCGACGGGTATGCCCCATCTGACGACTCATGGGTGTATTCTAAAGTTGAAGGCGGACACAAGTACACTTCACCCTTTGGAAGCATTACAATCATGGAAAATCCATGGAGATTTGTACTCCGCGATGAAAACGGCAAAGTAGTGACTTCATCAAATCACAATGCTGACAACAGTGGTAAAACGTACACACCTGTTATGCCTTTTGGGTATGTTCGTCGTGCTGAAGATTACTCGCGAAGCTTCTCGGCAACGATGCATCTTTCACCGGGTGAAAAAATATTCGGCCTTGGTGAATCGTTCACTAACTTCAACAAACGCGGAAGCGAAGTTGTATTATTTACCGACGACGCCAACGGTGTTCAAAACGAATCGATGTACAAACCTGTTCCTTTTTACATGAGCAGCAACGGCTATGGTGTATTTATGCATACATCGACACCTATCACCTGCGACTTTGGTAAATATTACAGCAACGTACAGCAACTAATGATTGGCGACGAAACACTCGATCTATTCTTCTTTTTAGGCGATCCTAAAGAAGTTTTGGATTCATATACCGATTTAACCGGAAAATCGCCTATGCCACCACTATGGTCATTTGGTTTCTGGATGAGCCGCATCACCTACTTCTCAGAAGAAGACGGACGCAACGTAACTCAAAAGCTACGTGAAAACAAAATACCAAGTGATGTTATCCACTTCGACACCGGATGGTTTGAAATTGACTGGCGCAGCGATTACAAGTTCTCGGAAACGCGTTTTGACGACCCGAAAAAGATGATTGAAGATTTCAAAGACAATGGTTTTGAAACCTGCTTGTGGCAAATTCCGTATTTTGTTCCTAAAAACGACTTGTTTACCGAGCTTGTTGAAAACGACCTGTATGTGAAAAATCCGAAAGGCAACATCCCTTACGAAGATGCTGTACCTGATTTATCAAACCCGAAAGCAGTTAAATGGTATCAGGATAAGATTGCCAATCTACTTGAACTTGGCGTAGGAGCCATTAAAGTTGACTTTGGAGAAGCAGCCCCTGTAAACGGCTTATACGAATCAGGACGCACCGGATTTTACGAACACAACCTGTTCCCGTTGCGCTATAACAAAATGATATCGGACATCACACAGGAAGTAAACGGCGAACGCATCATCTGGGCACGTAGTACATGGGCCGGAAGCCAGCGTTACCCTGTACACTGGGGTGGTGATGCTGCAAACTCAAACAGTGCGATGGCCGCCACTTTACGCGGTGGCTTATCTTTAGGACTAACCGGATTCTCATTCTGGAGCCACGATATTGGTGGATTTGTTGAAGCTGCACCTGAAGATCTTTATGCCCGCTGGACCCCGTTCGGAATGTTAAGTTCACACACCCGCAGTCATGGAGCCCCTCCTACCGAACCATGGGAGTACAGCGATGATTTTCTGAATCTTTTCCGCAACGCTGACAACATGCGCTATAAACTAATGCCATACATTTACGCACAAGCTAAACACTCCTCGGAAAATGGACTACCTATGATGCGAGCTTTGTTCGTTGAGTATCCCGATGATCCCGGTGCCTGGCTAATCGATGACGAATACCTTTTCGGTTCGGATATTTTAGTAGCGCCACTATTTGAAGAAATAACCTCACGCGATGTATATCTTCCGGGGGACAAAAACTGGATCGATTATCAAACCGGTGAGACATACAGTCCGGGATGGAACCATATCGAAGCCGGCGATTTACCAATTGTAATGCTGGTGCGCGATGGAGCTGTAATACCTCATATAAAACTGGCACAATCAACCAAGTTTATGGATTGGAGCAAGCTTACCCTTCAGGTATTTGGCGAAGGCAAAGCCGAAGGCTATATCTGCCTGCCCGAGGACAACAAGCTTCATTCCGTTACTGTTGAAAACGGCTCACTGGTTTCGAACCCGGTAGAAGGAAAATCGGAACTAACGATTCAATAAATTCAATTAGCGTCACTTGCCAATAGTTGATAAGTGATAAAAGATAATTAAAAGCCCTGATGTAAAATTAAGACATCGGGGCTTTTAGTTATCTTTGTTTTCAACATAAAAGGTAATGGTTACCGATTAATTGTTGACATCGAATATAAATTGAATATACTAAACCTTAATAATTTAATCCAAAAGCCCAAAGAGGTATCACATTTAGATATCCGAATTCTACATTATAAAGAAAATTTGTTGGGATTAATATTCTCCCTATCCTGTCAAATTTTTCATCCCGTTACAAAAACCACCCCTCTTTATTTTCATAATTCATAATTTTACATCAGTTTTACAATAATTACATTTTACCTGTAAAAAATAGACTATAATGAAGAAACTCACTTTTGGCGCAGCCTTATTATTTTTTGTAATCATTAGTTCAGCCCAGAATAAAGGGTTAACAGACCCCTTGGCTACACCCGAAACAAAAGCACTATTCAATAACCTGATGGTGCTTTCAGAAAACCATACATTATTCGGTCATCAACACGCCACAGAATACGGACATGGCTGGCGGGGCGATGAAAACCGCTCAGATGTGAAGTCGGTTTGCGGCTCTCACCCGGCTGTTATGGGAATCGATTTCTCAGGTTTCTCGGGTCGTCCCGAAGAACAAATACAGCGAAATACCGAACACCTCCGCAAAAATGTTGTAGACACTTACCAACGTGGTGGCGTTACCACCGCGGCCTGGCATTTCTCGAACCCGGTATCGGGAGGTGGCTTTTACTGGAAAGACGACATTTCAAAACCTGCTGTAAAATATATCATCCCGGGCGGCGAGGCTCACAACGAATATAAAGAAATACTAACCACCATTGGCAACTGGGCCAAAAGTCTTGAAGCCGATGACGGAACACTGGCACCCGTAATTTTTCGCCCCTATCACGAATTCGACGGCGATTGGTTTTGGTGGGGGGCCTCACATTGCACGGTTGAAGAATTTACCACCCTTTGGAAATTTACCGTTTCATATTTGCGCGATTCACTCGATGTGCACAATTTTATTTATGCTTTTTCGCCCGATAATAAATTCAACAACGAATCTGAATTCCTGGAGCGCTACCCCGGAGACGAATGGGTAGACATGGTAGGTATGGATAATTACGGTGATATGGGGCGCGATGGATACAACATTAAAAGGGCTGCCCGTAAATTGAAAATTGTTTCGGACTATGCCAAAAAGAAAGGCAAACTGGCAGCTTTTACCGAAACCGGACTCGAATCGATACCCGACACTACCTGGTGGACCGAAACATTAATGAAAACCATGCAGATGCACGACATGAATCTCAGTTATGTTCTTGTTTGGCGTAACGATGTAAACAGCCCTACCCACTATTACGCACCTTTCCCGGGGCATAAAAGCGTACCCAATTTCATGAGATTTTATAACAACAAATACACCCTTTTTGAAGACGATTTAAACAACATTTACAATAAATAACAACGAATATGAAGACAACAATTCTAACGCTTTTCATCGTATTTTTATTGGGCTCATCGCTTTATAGTGCCGACAAGAAAGACCACTATGAAGTAAGCTCTCCCGATAAAAAAATTACCCTTACCGTAAGAAACAACGTGAACCTGCAATGGGCAGTTACACACGACGGACAAACAATAATCGAACCTTCGTCCATCGCACTGATGCTCAAAAATGGCAAAACACCCGGCATTGGTTCTGAAATTAAGTCATCAACAACCAAAGAAATAAATACCCCCTTTGAAGCCATTAACTACCGGAAAAGTGTTGTAAAAGACCATTATAATTTATTATCGCTGAATTTCAAGGATGATTTCAGTGTAGAATTCAGGGTTTACAACGATGCCGTGGCTTACCGCTTTGTCACATCAAAAAAAGGTGACATTGTTATTGAAAATGAAACTGCAAATTTCAATTTCCCGGCCAACCACGATGCATTCATCCCCTATCTTTGGGATTACAGGGGTGGCGAAATTTTCAACGCTTCGTTTGAGTCGCCTTATACCGAACAAAAAATTAGCGATTTTGCCACCGATTCACTTGCTATCCTTCCGCTTATGGTTGAAGCTAACAACAATAAGAAGGTGGTGATAATGGAGGCCGACCTGGAAGATTATCCCGGCATGTACCTCAACCTGAATGAAACCGATAAAGGTTTTAAAGGTGTTTATGCCAAATACCCGTTGGAAGTAAAAGAAGGTGGTTACGAGAATATGAACCTCATTCCCACAAAACGTGCCGGTTTTATTGCAAAAACTAACGGTACACGTAGCTTCCCCTGGCGGGTTATTGCCATAAGTGGCGAAGATAAAGACCTGCTTAACAACGACATTGTACAAAAACTTGCTGCACCTTGCCGCATTGAAGACCCGTCGTGGATTGAGCCCGGACAGGTAGCCTGGGACTGGTGGGACGATTACCGCATTACCGGTGTTGATTTTGTGGCAGGCATGAATACTCCTACGTTTAAGTACTATATTGACTTTGCAGCGGCAAACGGTGCAAAATACATCATCATCGACTGGCAATGGTCGGCTCGTTTCGACCTGAACGAGGTAAACCCCGATGTTGACCTGGAGGAAATTATCGAATACGGAAAATCAAATGACGTGGGCGTAATTCTTTGGGCTGCATGGTGCACCCTTTACGAACAAATGCACGAGGTATTCCCAAAATATGCCGAGATGGGCGTTAAAGGCTGGAAAATCGACTTTATAGACCGTGATGACCAACTGGCCGTGGCTTCGACATACGAAATAGCCAAACTGGCTGCCGAATATGAATTCCTGGTTGATTACCACGGGGTATTCAAGCCAACCGGACTGCAACGCACCTATCCCAACGTGGTAGGCTACGAAGGGGTTTACGGCCTCGAGAACTTTAAATGGGCCGATAATAATGTACCCAGATATGCTGTTACCATCCCGTTTATAAGAAACATGGCCGGACCAATGGACTACACCTCAGGCTCAATGCGAAACGTTACCGACGCCGATTTCTCTCCACGCAACCACGCCCCCATGAGCAAAGGCACACGCTGCAACCAAATTGCACAATATGTGGTTTTTGAAGTTCCGCTGCAAATGCTGAGCGACAGCCCAACGCTGTATTACAAGGAGCAGGAAAGCACGGATTTCATCACTGAAATCCCAGCCACTTTTGACGAAACCGTAGCTCTCGATGGCGAAGTTGGCGAATATGTGGCCGTAGCCCGCCAAAAAGGTGAAACATGGTTTGTGGGTGCTATGACCAACTGGAATGCCCGCGAGCTAACCATCGATTGCTCTTTCCTTGATGAGGGAACTTACAATGTTGTAATTTTTCAGGACGGGGTGAATGCCAACACTCAGGCCACCGATTATAAAAAAGTTATTAAACAGGTAAAAACCGGCGAATCCCTCAATATTGAAATGGCCAATGGTGGTGGTTGGGCTGCACGATTCGAAAAACAATAATCCTTTAAAAAATAATATAAAAGAGCACCGGAATGTTTAACTATAATAAATCAGCTATTATAAACACATTGTTTATCTACCTAAAAACAACTTGTGAGCTTTTCATTTTATTATTCGTTCCGTTGCTCTTTTTTTATGTGATACAAAAGAATAATATCAGTTAAATAGATCCGGATGCTTTTCAACCGAAAAATACAATAGAAGCAAAATCATCAATAAAACACCTGCTATAAAAATAAAAACAGGTAAAATGAAGCATCCAGAAACAACCACAAAATGAAAACAATACTTACTACGCTTGTAATTTTACTGCTCAACCTGTCAGTTTATGCCAGTTCTGGCGAGCCTGTTGACACAATTGAAGCCGAGAGTGGAACCCTTCTGGGTGCCGCTTCCATTGCCAGCCAAATATCGGGTTATGAAGGCAGCGGTTATGTTACCAACCTGAGAAACAGCACCGACGGCGTAAGCGTAACGGTTAATATTCCCGAGAATGACTTTTATTCGATTTACATACGTTACCACAGCGATAACGATAAATACCAAAACCTGAGTGTGAACAATGAAGGCTCATCTCAGGTTGAATTTCCGGCCACAAGCGGCTGGAGTTTTACCAGCGCGGGCAAATACCTGCTCAACAAAGGTGAGAACACAATTACACTGAAAAGTAGCTGGGGCTGGAGTGAAATTGACCAGTTTGTTGTAACAACAACACTACTTAATGAATACTACAACATAACCTCACAATTAGTTGACCCAGATGCAACAGGAGCAACCCGCGCCTTGTTTAACTACCTGAATTTTCATTATCGAAAAAGAATAATTTCGGGGCAAACAAATAATCAATATCAAGAATTAAAAGAACTCACAGGTCAATCACCCTTGTATCAGGTTTGGGATTTTCAACACTACACCGAAGGCTACCCTTATTTATGGAAAAATGGGGGGCACACTTTTGGAACCGACCCCAACGCGCATGATGTTGAAGATGCCATTAAGTGGTACAAGGAAAGTGGTAAAAAGGGCATTATTGGCTTCCAATGGCACTGGCATTCCCCCACTGGTGGCGAAGCCGGCACAAACACATTTTACACCGACCAAACATCTTTTGACATACGAAAGGCAGTGGTTGAAGGGAATGAAGAATACAACCTCATTATTCGTGATATTGATGCCATAGCAGTACAATTAAAAAAATTCCAGGATGAAAACATTCCGGTTCTGTGGCGTCCGTTACACGAAGCAGGTGGTGGCTGGTTTTGGTGGGGGGCGCACGGGCCTGAAGCCTGCAAAAAATTGTACGACATTATTTTCGACCGTATGAAAAACCACCACCAATTGCACAACCTTATCTGGGTATGGTCGACCCCCGAAGAGAATTGGTACCCGGGCAACGATAAAGTTGACATTGCAGGACATGACTCGTACCCCGGTGCATACAACTATACAACCCAAAAAAATGCTTTCGACAATTTACACCAGTTAACAGGCGGCACAAAAATCACGGCAATGACAGAAAATGGCCCTATACCCGATATCGGTCAATGCCTGAGTTACGATTCTCCCTGGCTTCTTTTTATGTCGTGGGCAAACCTCGTGTTTGAACAAAACACAGATGAACATTTAATCGAGGTATTTGCAAATGAAAATGTGTTAACCCTCGAAAATGATACTTTCCCCAGAATTGCAGAAACCCTTGATGCCGAAGTTTGCGGCCGGGGGAAAGCCACCCTAGAAGCTTATTCAAATTTTGGTGAAGTAGCCTGGTACGACAGCCTGAACGGTGGAACACTTCTCGGGACTGGAAATACTTTAACAACCCCCGAAGTTGACCATACAACCCATTACTGGGTGGAAGCCTTCAATAACAATCCGGCACCGGGTATCAAGCCTACAAAGGTCAGCATATTTGTGAACAGCATACCACAACCACCGGTAATAAAACAAATTAACGACTCAACACTTGAATCAGATGAAGCATTGGGTAACCAATGGTACCTAAACGATGCTGCCATTGATGAAGCCAACGAAGCCTCATATATTTTCGATGCAAAAGGAGATTATTACAGCATTGTAACTTTGAATGGTTGCAGTTCTGAACCATCGAACCTGATAACAATCGACCGGCTTGCAAGTACAAATCAATTATTCAATTTTGAGGATATCACCATTGCACCTAATCCGGTAGTATATGGCAACAGTGTGTTTAAAATTGCCGGACTGACATACTACCAAAACACAAAAGTTAAAATATTTGATCTGAAAGGACAGCTAATCATCTCTAAAACGACCAATACACCTGAAGTACAAATAGATGAAAAAATAAAAACGGGTATATACATTGTACAGATAACCAATCATCATATTAATTACAGGGCAAAACTCGTGGTTGAGTAAAAAAATATAACTTTGTAGCTGTAAATTTACCCTTTGCAGCTACAGTGGTATCTGCATTAATTTAAGTTTCGTTTGCCCGATCAGAGTGAGATAGAGAGATTATAAAATCAAGTAGAAACGCATAATTCTAAATTAATGACACAAGGTTCTTCGAAACTATTTTTTCATTTAGGACTCCCCAAAACAGCATCAACCTTTTTACAATTAGAAATATTTCCACAATTACACGAGCTTAAATATTCTAAAAAACACGATTTTAAGAAATACAAATCATTATCGCCAAAAGAAGGCAAATCATATCTTTTCACATCAGAAAAAGACAACGGCCTGATAGAAGAATTTGACAACATCAAAAGCCGCTTCCCTGATAATTCGTACGTTATTCTTGTATTCAGACCCCATTACAAATGGCTTGTCTCAAAGTACAAAAACCACATTCGTAAATTTGGGCATATCAGTTTCGAGGAATTTTTCTCGGTTAACAAACCATCTAACATTGAAATGCCTGCTGATTATTACTCAAGAATTGCCGATATTTGCATTCAAAAATTTGGCGACAAGGTTTTATTGCTCAACTTCAAAGAATTAAAAAACTCACCTGATATCTTTCTTCGTAAAATATATCAATTCGTTGGTCTTGGAGATGAAGAAATCCGGTATTCGGACCGTGTGGTAAAAAAAGCATTCTCAAACCGACAGGTGAAAATTCTGAGGTCATTTAACAAAACACATTCCTATAAAAAAATACAAACAAAATTTCGAGCCATAAATTTTATTCATTATAAGTACTTCCACTTCATGGTGCATATTGTTGCATTCTTTGCACGCTTCATTCCGGTTAAAACAAACGACCTTGACAAAGAACTAAAAAAGAACAGGGCAGAAATTGAGAATTATTTTAAAGATGACTGGGACAATATGTTGAAGAAATTCTCTTAAAATATTTCTATAATATCTCAAAACACATGGCAACCTTTTTTTGATTTATTCATCAATTACTTACAATAGATCGTTAGATTTTAGACATGAGACAATAGACTTATTTGTAATACATTAAATATCAGCAATTTAAACAAATATCTTATCGGAGTATAAACAACTCATTGTCAATGGCTTAAAAAATATTAACAAACTGTTGACTTAGAAACTGTTTAATTTTTTTGGGAAGATGTTTTTAATGTATTGAGTTCTTAAACGATTCAAATTAAAACACGTGAATATGAAGCCCTCTAAAATCCTGACTGTACTTATTACCATTTTTGTTTTATATGGTTGCCCTTTCTCTCCAAACGGAGACGAAAATTATTCAAAAGGTTATTTCCCCGATGTAATTGTAAATTTGTAACTACTCAGGTGTCAACACAAGAAGTCCAGACCTAATAGCCCCCACTAAGTTAATAAAAATTTGATGAATTTTAGTTTTACTTTCGTGTGCTTAGAAAGTCCCGTTTTTGT
>JAQIDF010000019.1 GCA_027858145.1 Prolixibacteraceae bacterium
TATTTACATACGTTACATCCTTTTCCGCCACATATCGAACAGCTCACATCCATCTCGGCTGATGGTTCGGTAAATGGGAAATACGAAGGGCGTAAACGGATATCGGTTTTTTCACCGAAAAACTCGCGGGCAAAATACAGCAAAGTTTGTTTCAGGTCGGCAAACGATACATTTTCATCAACATATAAACCCTCAATTTGATGGAAAATACAATGGGCACGTGCCGAAATAGCCTCGTTACGGAAAACGCGTCCGGGAAAAATAGCTCTGATTGGCGGCTGCGTTTTTTCCATCATGCGCACCTGCACACTCGATGTGTGAGTACGTAACAGTACATCAGGATCTTTTTCAATAAAGAAAGTATCCTGCATGTCACGAGCCGGGTGTTCAGGTGGAAAGTTCAACGCTGAAAACACATGCCAGTCATCTTCAATTTCAGGCCCTTCAGCAACAATAAATCCCAAACGGGCAAAAATATCGATAATCTGATTACGCACAATTGCAAGCGGGTGACGCGAGCCCAGTTTCATAGTTTCACCGGGAAGGGTTAAATCAGCACCTTGCGAACCGGTATTTTTCTCTGCAAACGATTCTTTCAGACTGTTGATCTTTTCCTGTGCAAATCCTTTTAAATCATTAATAGCAGCACCCATTGCTTTTTTCTGGTCGGCAGGCACATCCTTAAACTCACCAAACAACTGCGGTATTAACCCCTTTTTGCTGAGATATTTAATACGCAATTCTTCCGCTTCTTCTTTAGTCTGAGCCGTAATGGCCTCAATCTCTCCCCTTAAGGCTTTGATTTTATCTAACATCGCTGAGCTTTTTTAATCGTAAAAAACTGTAAAACCTGAACTTAAAGACAATCACATTCATCTTAAAATGCAGATTAAAGCGCAAAATTAACAGAAAAACTGAAACAAGTAAATTTTATTTGCATAGCATATTGATTGGATGTTATTTATTTTATTGGTAATTTATGACTGCATTTTCACAATATATTTAATCGAAAAATATTAGCATGAAACTTCAAAAATTATTATTCAGTAGCTTCTTTACTATTTTATTTTTATTGCCATTTGTAAGGGTAGCCGGACAGGATGAACCTTTGGCAGAGCAAATAAAAGATAAAATTCAGCATGAAGCTTTCACTGTAAATAGTATTTTGCAAACCGGATTCAGGTATTCGCTGGCCGACGACGGTTTTCAGGGCGGAAGAACTTTTGAGCTAGGGAATGCCCGTATCAGTTTAAGGGGTAGTATCGACAATGGGTTTTATTATCGGTTGTTTTTGAATTTTGCAGGCGAGCCCAACTTGCTTGATGCTTATATTGGTTACCGCTTAAACGATGGTTTGCGTTTTACGCTTGGTGCCATGAAGCCTAAACAATCGCTCGATTTTATCCCCAGCCCTGCATCTACCGATTTTATCGACCGAACCCGTATTGCAGGATTGCTGGTTCAGTCGCGCGAACTGGGGCTTTCAGCCGAAGGTGATCTTGGCGGATTTTATTATTTTGCCGGTTTGTTTAATGGCAATAAACACCGTTTAAACAACAATAACAATAAATTTTACACAATAGGCCGGGCGCAATATACTTTCCGTGAAATAATACCAGGTTACCTCCAATTTGCTGTACAGGGATCATATGGCGACACTCCGGGGGTGCAAACTGGCAATGCTGGCCCAATACTTTCAGGCGCACGAACTATAATGGGCACCGATTTCAGGCTCGAAACCAACAATTATATTCTTGCTGCCGAATATCTAACCGGTGATTTGGAAATTGAAAAGAATGATGCTGAACAAACCGAAACGATCAGCGGCTATTACATTACAGGTGGATATAGCATTTCAGACAAAACAATGATACTGGGACGCTGGCAAAATTGGAACCACAAACTTGATAATACTGATGACAATCAGTTAACCATTGGTGTTAACCAGGGGATAACCAGCATTGCCAGTATGCAGTTTAATTTCGATTCGTATTATCCGCATATTGGCGAAACGCAATACGGATTGTCATTTTTATTACAAATTGCATTTTAAAACAAAACAATTATGGATAGAGAAAAATTTAAGAAAGACGCACAACTTAAAATGAATGAGTTGTTTGCTAAAATCGATGAACTAAAAGTAAAACGCGATAAAGTAAACGCAGATGCCCGGGCAGAATATGATGAAAAAATTGCCAGGTTAATCAAGCAAAAAGAAAACCTGAAAGCCAAATACGATGAACTAACAAATGCATCGGACGACAAATGGGATGAAGTGAAAGCCGCTTTTTCAGAAACCTCCGATTCGTTTAAAGAGGGGTTCAAAACCATTGCTTCTTTATTTAAATAAATTACCAGCTTAATATACTGGCATGCATTCTTACACAAAAGATCGCTGAGAACGCAAAGGACAAAGTAAAGACACTCTGCGCTCTCTGCGTTCTCTGGTGTTTTTAAATTTTTAGCACGCTTTGCATTAGTGTGAATTCAAATATGATGGCTTAAAAAAACCACCCCCGCGTACGAGAGTGGTTTTTGACTTTATATGGAGTAACCCGACGACCCGCTTTATGCAGTACGCCGGCTTACGTAAAAACCCCAACATAGTGTTGGGATTTTGTGTCTTATTTCATTATCAACTCAAGTATTTGATATGATGTTGAACTAACGTTATTTAACTTCAGAGCCGTTTTTAACAGCTACCTCCGGCGACACAAATTTCAATGTGCCATCGGCATCTTCGGCCATCAGTATCATACCTTGCGATTCAATACCACGCAGCTTCCGGGGCTCAAGGTTTACAATTATTGAAACCTGCTTGCCCACCACATCCTCGGGTTTGTAGTACTCAGCAATACCCGAAACCACTGTGCGCTTATCAATACCGGTGTCCACAAGCAGCTTCATCAGCTTTTTAGTCTTAGCCACTTTTTCGGCTTCCAAAATAGTTCCTGTGCGGATATCCATTTTCATAAAATCGTCGAACGTGCAGTTTTCTTTAGCCGGTTTAGCTATTGCTTCAGCAATTTCGTTTGCCTTTTTTGTGTCCAATAGTTTTTGCACCTGCTTTTCAACAACAGCATCATCAATTTTCTCGAAAAGAAGACCGGGCTTGTTCACTTTATGACCTGCCGG
>JAQIDF010000138.1 GCA_027858145.1 Prolixibacteraceae bacterium
ATTGAGTCGCCCCATTGTTTTTAAGGTTTTACCGTTAATTGATGAAATCTGCCATTCGCTTTCGGGTAATTTGGTTCGATCATCAGTATATAATGCAATCACCACATAATCTTCCGACAGGGTTTCTAAAACTTCGGGCTGATCCCAAACCGTGTTTTCCATCCTTTTACAATTGGCACAAGCATGACCTTTAAACACTACGAATGCAGGTTTGTTTTGCTCTGCGGCGCAAGCTAATCCTTGCTCATAATCAAAATAACCTGTCAGGTTATAAGGCAAGTGCAATTTATCGGCATATTTTGCCGGGCCGCATTCAGGAGCATTATCACTTGCGACCTGTCCCTGAGTTGATGTAGCTACCACAGAATGATTAGCCGATGGAGGTGGCAATAGTGATGAAATAGGTTTCAGCGGTGCACCGAGTAAACCGGTAAACAGGTAAAGTGCAAATACAAACGAAACCAAAGATAAAAGAAAGCGTCCAACGCTAAGATGCTTAATTTCGCTATCGTGTGAAAATTTTATTTTACCAAGCAGGTAAACACCCATCAGGGTAAATATCACAATCCATATTGAAAGATAAAGGTTGCGGCTAAGCAGGTTGAAGCCATATACCTGGTCGATATTGCTTAAAAACTTTAAGCCAAAGGCTAACAAAATAAAGGCGAAAACAACTTTAACTGAGTTGAGCCATCCGCCCGATTTTGGCATCTTCTTGAGTGCTGAAGGGAATATTGCCAGCAATGTGAATGGAGTAGCAAAAGCAACCCCAAAGGCAAACATACCCAACATAGGGCGGAGTCCGCCCCCCTGTACCGCCTCAACAATTAAATAGCCAATAAAAGGCCCCGTACACGAAAATGATACGATTACCGTTGTAAGTGCCATGAAAAAAGCACCAATCATGCCGCCCTGGTCAACTTTCGAATCGGCTTTATTCACCAGCCCGCTGGGTAATACAATCTCGAACAGACCGAAAAACGATAACGCGAAAATAAAAAATAAAACAAAAAATATGGTATTGGGGATCCAGTGGGTACTGAGAATACTACCAATATTAGGGCCAAAAACGCCAACCGAGAACAAAGCGCCAAGCAAGGTATAAATCAAGACAATTGAAGCTCCGAATACCAGTGCCGTTTTAATAGCTGAACGACGGTCATCGCCTCCCCGCATAAAAAATGAAACTGTCATCGGTATCATTGGAAAAACGCAGGGGGTTAAAATGGCAGCTAAACCGGCTAAAAAAGCTACAATCAGGAAAATCCATATACTCCTCGACTCACCTTTACTAGCATCATCATCGGAGGCTACTGATATTTGTTCCGTTTTTTTTTCTGTATTTTCAGTATCACCCAAATTGAAAACAAAGTCGGTTAAAGCCGGAGGTGTGCAGCTTTCGTCATCGCAGCTCATGTACTCTATCGAGCCTGAAAGCTCACCAACAATACCAGGGTCAGCTTCAATTTTCATCATAAACCGCACCTCATCACTAAAATACTCCAAATCCATATTAAAGGTAGGATCAAAAACCTTTGTTGCCTCCCGTGTAGGTGCAAACCCTTTAATCACTTTGACATCAGATTTGTTTTCAAACTGCACCGAAGTTGCAATAGGTCCGCCTTCAGTAATTTTATCAGAATACAAATGCCAGCCATCATTAATGTTAGCATCAAAATATAATTCATAAGTATTATCTGAAACTTGTTTATGATCAAACGACCAGGAAACGGGGTTTGTTAATTGCCCCACTGCGACCTGCGAAACAAATAGGTAAGAAAGTAGAAAAATGATGGTATGTCTCATAACCTGTGTGTGTTTTTTTTATAAATATAGTGCTTTTACCTTACTATAACTTAAGTAACAAAAATAGGTTTTAAGAGTTTTACCCGACGGTGATATTAGTCACAAAAAAACCCCGCCGAAGCAGGGTTTTTTATTTTTTTAGGAAGCTTACTTATTTAAAAAATAATTTCTTCCATTGCTTCGTCGAAAAACCGGGCTTCAAGAAGCCCTGCATTGTCAATACCAACGACATCAATTTTTTTCATATACTTCCACCGCCATTTTCTTACGATCGAGAAAAAACCTTTTTTCAGATATGCTTCAACATATGGGTGAACCTGTATTTCAATTTTCTTATGATCCAGATCTGAAAAAATATAATCAACCTTACTGGCAATTTCGTCAGCAAATAAAATGGTGGGGGTAACTTTGCCTGTCCCTTTACAAGCCGGACACTCCTCGGAGGTGTCGATATTTTGTTCGGGACGAACACGTTGCCGTGTGATTTGCATCAAACAAAATTTACTTAATGGAAGGATGTGATGCTTGGTACGATCGGCATCCATAACCTCCTTCATTCTTTGAAAAACCTTCTGGCGGTTCTCACTATCGTGCATATCGATAAAATCGATGACGATAATTCCGCCCATGTCCCTTAAACGTAACTGCCGCGCAATTTCTTCGCAAGCAGCCAAATTGACCTCAAGAGCATTTGTTTCCTGGTTGTTACCGGCCTTAGCGCGGTTACCGCTGTTCACATCAATTACATGAAAGGCTTCAGTATGCTCGATAATTATATAAGCTCCGCTTTTGAATGTAACAGTTTTACCAAATAAGGCTTTAACCTGTTTATCAATACCAAAAGCGTCGAACATCGGAGCTTTCTTATCATATAATTTTACGGTTTTCTTTTTTTCAGGAGCAATATTTTCGATGTATTCACTTACTTCTTCATACACCGTAAGGTCGTTTACGTAGATATTGCTAAAATCGGGATTATAAATATCACGTAACAATGCTGTGGTACGGCTCAACTCTCCGAGCACAACAGAAGGAGGTCGCATTTTCTTCAATTTTGGCAATACCGACTCCCATTTATTAACCAACCTTTTTAACTCCTGGTCTAAATCAGCAACCATTTTTCCTTCGGAAGCGGTTCTGATAATAACACCGTAATTATGTGGTTTAATACTTTGAATAAGCCGTTTCAATCTGTTACGTTCTTCAACGGTTGTGATTTTTTGCGAAACAGAAACTTTATCTCCAAAAGGAACAAGCACCATGTACCTGCCAGCTATCGATAATTCGGACGTTAGCCTCGGGCCTTTCGTTGAGATAGGCTCTTTGGCTATTTGTACCATTATATTCTGTCCCGAACGTAGCTGCTGTGTAACTTTGCCATTTTTATTAATATCCGGTTCCGGATGCATTTTGGCTGTAGTAAGTGTCTTCCCTTTTCGAGATAAAGCACTTTGCACAAACTTATTCAAAGTAGCGAACTGCGGGCCCATATCAAGATAATGCAAAAATGCATCTTTCTCGTAGCCCACGTCAACAAACGCGGCATTAAGTCCGGGCATGATTTTCTTTACTTTTCCGAGGTAAATATCACCCACTGCGAACTTAGTGCCACTTTTCTCCCTGGTCAATTCTACTAGACGTTTATCTTCAACTAGTGCTATCACTATTTCAGAGGGACTAACGTCAATAAATAATTCGTTACTCACATTGAATAATTTTTAGGGAGAATTAATAACAAAATGTAAAAGAACTTCTATTCTAATAAAGGATTAAACCTAAGAAGCATCGCAACTTAGGTTTAATCAATTTCTTTTTAACAATAAGTTGGCTTGCTAAAAAAGATTACTTCGTGTGTTTATGACGATTTTTTCTTAATCTTTTCTTACGCTTGTGCGTAGCCATCTTATGTCTTTTCCTTTTTTTTCCGCTAGGCATAATCTTATTTTTTTACGTTATCTTTAACTTCGTTTACAAATGTTTTTGCAGGCTTAAACGATGGAATGTAATGTGCAGGAATAATAATAGTAGTATTTTTTGAAATGTTACGAGCTGTTTTTTCAGCTCTTTCTTTTACAATAAAACTACCAAACCCTCTAAGGTAAACGTTTTTCCCGTCAACTAATGAATCTTTTACAGTGTCCATAAAAGCTTCGACAGTTTTCTGTACTGTTACTTTTTCAATTCCTGTGTTCTTTGAAATTTCGTTTACAATATCTGCTTTTGTCATTGCTTAAAATATTTAATTATCAATTATTTATTCTTCATTTGGTTGGCAAAGATAATTCTTTTCCAATAATTACAGCAAAACAATAATGAAATTTTTTAGTTTTATTCATGATGAAGAAAAAAGCAAACACTTTGTTATTCAGCCATAAAATATCGGAATGGTACCTCAACAACAAGCGCGACTTACCTTGGCGGGCTTCTCCAACCCCATACAAAATATGGTTGTCGGAGGTTATTTTACAACAAACACGCATCAGCCAGGGATTGAGTTATTACCACAGTTTTATTGACAAATACCCTTCTGTAAATGATTTGGCCAATGCTGAAGAAGAAGAAGTTTTAAAACTTTGGCAAGGACTTGGATACTATTCGCGGGCTCGCAACATGCTTGAAGGGGCGAAACAAATCATCCAAACACACAACGGTAAAATACCTGATAACTACCACGAACTTTTAAGAATTAAAGGTATTGGTGAATATACTGCCGCTGCAATTGCCTCCATTGCTTACAACCAAACTGTTGCCGCTGTCGACGGTAACGTTTCAAGGGTTATGGCCCGTTATTTTGGTATTTCGGAAGCCATAAATACTACACCGGGTAAAAAAAGCATTAAGAAAAAGGCCGACATTGTAATTTCATCAAAAGACCCAGGCACACACAATCAAGCAGTAATGGAGCTGGGGGCATTAGTTTGCAAAGCTCAGAATCCAGATTGTCTCCACTGCCCCCTGTCCTCAGAATGCTTCGCATTCAATAAGCAACTAACAAATTCTTTACCACACAAAATCCGAAAAACAAATAAAAGAGAACGATATTTCTACTACTTCATCATCAACGATAAAAAGTATGTTGTGCTTTTCAAAAGAACAAAAAACGACATATGGACGAACATGTACGATTTCCCTTGCATTGAAAAAGCGCATCCATTAACTATAAAAGAGCTTTCTGATGATGGAGATTGGCAAACAATGTTTCATGATGCTAAAGTAACTATTGAAAAAGTATCGAAAGAACACCTCCACATTTTAACACACCAACTTATACATGCTTTTTTTTTACACATCGAAATTGATAATTTAAATGACCTGCCACCATCGTTTTTAATTGCAAAAAAACAAGAGGCCGAAGGGTTACCAATCCCCAAACTTATCGAAAATTATATCAATTCAACGGAACTGTTAAAAGTTGAATTTTAAAAATATCTTGCACTTTTTTTATTTTGATGCATTAAATCAATAAATTTGCAACGCTAAATAATCAAGCCCGATAGCAAATATCATTTTATCGCTCGAAAAGCACTGTTCATTAAGTTTTTCGATGAAAAAAAGAAAATTGAAAGCGTTGCTTGACATATTTTGTAGTTTTAGTTTTTATTATTCATTTTAAAACTCTTAAACTATGTCAGTAAACAAAGTAATTTTAGTAGGAAATGTAGGAAAAGACCCGGATGTACGTTACCTGGACAGTGGTGTAGCCGTTGCTAATTTTCCTTTTGCAACCAGTGAGACATACACTAAAAACGGTGAAAAAGTAACCAATACTGAATGGCACAATATAGTTGCCTGGCGTGGGTTAGCCGAAGTTGCCGAGAAATATATAAAAAAAGGAAAGCAACTTTACATCGATGGCAAAATAAAAACACGCTCATACGAAGATAAAGAAGGAGTGAAAAAGTATATGACTGAAATTTACGCCGATACCATACAAATGTTGGGGCGTAAAGATGAATATGACGGCAATTCACCTTCCGATAACAACTATCAGAAACCCGAACCGCAGTCAGCAAACAATCAGGCACAGGATTTTGATGCAAACGATTCGCCAGATGATTTACCATTCTAAAATCTTTTAACCCTTGGAAACAGATAGTATTCCGCTTTTAGCCTCGTTAGGTGGGGAAATATATTTTTATCCGTTTACAATAAACATTATTGTCGGAATAGTAATACTGACTGTACTTCTAATTTGTTCAGCACTGGTGTCTGGTTCAGAAGTTGCATTCTTCTCGTTATCACCATCAAACAAAGAGGAAATTAAAGAAGGCAACCATAAATCACATCATATTCTCCGGGATTTGTTAAATGTCCCGGAGAATCTTTTAGCCACCATTTTAGTTAGTAATAACTTCATAAATGTTGGCATTGTTATTTTATCTACCTATCTGGTACATAATTCGGTTGATTTTTCAAACGCCCCAATATGGGGGTTTGTAATTGAAGTTGTAGTTATCACTTCGCTTCTTTTACTTTTTGGAGAAATACTTCCAAAAATATATGCAAGCTATGCTTCCCTACGTTTTGCTGAAGTTATGGCCCGGCCTTTACTCCTGGCTTCAAAAATATTTTTTCCGGTCACAAAAATTCTTACCCGATCAACATCTTTTGTCAACAAAAGAATGTCGAAATACGTCTCTAACCCTTCAATTGATGAATTATCGGAAGCACTCAAACTAACTTCCGGAGACGATCTTTCAGAGGATAAGGATATCCTTGAGGGAATTATCAAATTTGGCTCTACAAGTGTTGATCAGATAATGACCCCCCGCATCGATGTAATTGCCCTTGATAGAACAATCCAATTTGACAGGATACTTACAATCACCAACGATTCAGCATACTCGAGAATGCCTGTTTACAACGAAACATTCGACAACATTGAAGGCGTGCTTTACATCAAAGACCTCCTTCCCTTTCTCGACCAAACTTCTGATTTTAACTGGCACCCACTTATCAGGCCACCATACTATGTACCCGAAAACAAAAAAATTGACGACCTGCTTGAAGAATTCCAGAAAGCAAAGGTACACATGGCCGTTGTGGTTGACGAATATGGCGGCACCTCGGGCATCGTAACACTTGAAGACGTACTTGAAGAAATTGTGGGCGACATTGTTGATGAATTTGACGACGACGACAGCCTCCATGCAAGAGTTAATGATAATACATTTTTATTTGACGGGAAAATTCAACTCAATGATTTCTTCCGGATTTGCATGCTCGACGACCACTATTTTGACAGTATAAAAGGCGAAGCTGACACCCTGGCCGGCTTATTGCTCGAAATGAAAGGCGATTTTCCGGTTACCAATGAAAAACTCTCGTACAAAAGCATTGATTTTTTTGTTGAATCGATTGACAAACGAAGAATCAAAAAAATAAAAGTTGTATTCAACAATCCACCTGAATAACATTCGTTTATTTTAAAGCATCTTTTAATAATGTATAAATATGAACCTACGGCAAATAACGATATTATTACTCATTTCATTTTTCATATTCGCCTGTAAAAGTAACACCTATTCACCTAAACCAAGAGGATATTTTAGAATAGAGTTTCCTGAAAAAAAATATCAGAGCTTTACGGCAAATGCTCCTTTTTCATTCAAATATCCTGTTTATTCGAAAATCCAAAAAGACAAATCGGCAAACGCTGAGCCACACTGGTATAATATCACAATTCCCGAAAACAACGTATCGATACATTTATCATACAAAAAAATTGACAACAACCTTAATATACTCACCGAAGACTCACGTGAGCTTGCTTACAAACATTCAATTAAAGCATCAGCTATCAACGAAAAGCTGTATTTAAACCACGAGGAAAATGTTTTCGGAACCATTTACGAGATAACAGGCAATGCGGCCTCACCCTTTCAGTTTCACCTCACCGACAGCACCAAAAACTTCATACGGGGTTCGTTTTACATCAAAGAACACCCAAATTACGATTCATTAAAACCTGTTATCGAATTTGTAGAAGAAGATATTTACCATTTAATTGAAACTTTTAGCTGGAAATAATTATGCCACTCATTTACAATGAATACCAAAGCAACTTTAGACTGGCTCTTTGGTCGCTGACCGAACCATTAAGCTTTTTCGAGGAAAAGGCAAACATGTCGTTACAAGATAAAAATGCATATACACTAATTAAAAACGAATCGCGAAAACGCGAGTGGTTGGCCGTGCGGGTAATGCTGAAAGACATCCTTGGTTTTTGGCCAAACATTGCTTACGCCGTTACGGGGAAGCCCATACTACAAAACCATTCACGGCACCTGAGCATTTCACATTCAAAATCGATGGTTGGGATACTGCTTTCAACTAATCCTTACGCCGGGCTCGATATAGAAAACACAAACCGAAGCATCGACAAAGTTGCCAAAAGGTTTTTAGGGGAAAAAGAACTTGAATACCTTACCGACACTTCATCAAAATACAGCCGCATCATTTTATGGTGTGCCAAAGAAGCAATTTTCAAAGCGGTAAACGAAACAAACATTCGTTTCTCCACTCAAATTTATATTGAAAAAGTAGGAGAAGACGGCATTATTGATGCTCATTTTTATTCCAAAAAAGGGAATATTGATTTCACCCTGCACTACATCGAAAAAGAAGAACATTTGGCCGTGTGGACAACTTAGTTTTAAAGTAATTTCAGTCACAAAAAACAAACGATTGTTTTTATTGTTTTGATGTTTGATTACGTTTACAAAACAAAACCATAAGATAATGAATCGAACTCAACCACACATACTGGTCATTTTTGGGGCCTCTGGCGATTTAACAAAACGCAAGCTCATACCGGCTGTTTACAACTTACACCAAAAAGATCTACTCGGGCATCCGTTTGCCATTTTAGGTGTTAGCCGTACTAAAATGAACGATGAAGAATTCAGGGAAAAAATGCGCGAGTTTCTTCCTGATGATGACACCACAGATGACTTCATTTCACATTTACATTATCAACCTATTCAAACTGCTGAAAAAGGTGATTATCCTAAACTTAAAGATCGCATCAATCAACTTAAAGATAAACTTGGGGTACCCGGAAATATCGTATTCTATTTATCAACCCCCCCTTCTCTTTATCATGTTATTCCTGAATATCTCAACAGTGTGGAACTGAACACTGAAGATGACGGTTTTAAAAGGCTGATAATTGAAAAACCTTTTGGTGCTGACTTGAAAACAGCTAAAGAATTAAATAACGATTTGCTGAAATATTTCGAAGAGAAGCAACTATACAGAATTGACCATTACCTTGGCAAAGAAACAGTTCAAAACCTGATGGTTCTCCGTTTTTCTAATAGCCTGTGGGAGCCACTATGGAACCACAAATACATTGACCACATACAAATCACCTCAGCCGAGAGCCTCGGGGTGGAAAGCCGTGGCGGCTATTACGATGACTCAGGCGCAATGAAAGACATGCTGCAAAACCACCTCTTACAACTAGTGGCTATGGTGGCAATGGAACCGCCAACAATTATTGATGCCGATGCAATTAGAAATGAGATGTTGAAAGTATTCCAGTCGTTAAGACCACTTAAACGCGAAAACCTCAAAGAAACAATAGTTAGAGGACAATACACAGCATCAAACATAAAGGGAGAACTTATCAAAGGCTATCGCGAAGAAAAGGGAGTTAATCCCATTTCGCGAACCGAAACATTTGTGGCAATGAAGCTACATATCGACAATTGGCGATGGGCAGGTATTCCTTTTTATATTCGTACCGGAAAGAAAATGCCGACAAGGGCAACTGAAATCATCATAAATTTCAGGCCAACCCCGCATCACCTGTTCGACACGTTGGACATTAGTTTAACAAAACCCAACCAACTGATTATACGCATCCAGCCCGACGAAGGTTTACTCTTAAAAATGGGACTTAAAGAACCCGGAGCCGGATTTAATGTACAACCCGTTGATTTACGTTTTCATTACTCCGACCTTTCTGACACATACGTACCTACAGCTTATGAACGCCTGTTGCTCGACTGCATTCAGGGCGATGCAACGCTTTATGCACGTGGCGATAATGTTGAGAAAGCATGGGAATTTGTACAGCCCATTCTTGAAGAATGGAAAGATAACACTGACTTCCCGCTACACGGATATCCGGCCGGCACTTGGGGGCCACATGAATCGGAAAATCTTATTGCCAATGAGGTTAATGGCTGGCGTTACCCCTGTAAAAACCTGGCCAATAACGATAAATACTGCGAATTATAACCCAAATAAAAAAGATCGTAAGATTTTAGATGTGAGACATGAGACCAGACTGAAAGTATAAGAATATTTGCGTGTTAATGAGGTATTGAGTAAATAAATAAAGACTCTGATTTTCTAAAAGTTAACAAAACTAAGAATTGTAATAAAGAATTGACATGACACAGGATATTAAAATTTTTGAAGACACCGGGCAAATTGCTGAAGAATTTGCAGCCACCTTACAGAAACTTGCACAAAAAAATAATAACAAACCTGTGCATGTAGCACTTTCGGGAGGCTCAACTCCCAAGGCTATATTTAAATATCTATCTGAAAATTACGGAACAAAGCTCAATTTCCCCAACCTTCATTTTTGGTGGGGCGACGACCGTTGTGTACCCCCAACCCACGACGACAGCAATTTCAAATGGGCAAATAAACTATGGCTTTCACCCACTGGATTCACCGATGTACAAATACACAGGATAAAAGGGGAAAACAATCCTGAAGCGGAAGCAAAACGTTACGCTGAAGAAATCAAAAAATTTGTTCAAACTGAAAACGGATGGCCTGTTTTCGACCTCATACTACTAGGACTTGGGGAAGATGGACACACAGCATCAATATTCCCAAATCAGATGGAATTGCTTAAATCAGATAATTATTGTGAAATAGCAACACACCCTCAATCCGGACAAAAACGGGTAAGCTTCACCGGCCACTTGATTAACAATGCCCAAAAAGTAATTTTTCTGGCTACCGGGACATCAAAATCCAAAAAAGTGAAACAAGTAATAGACGAACGCGACTTATCGTTACCCGCAACTCACATCAAACCTGCCAAGGGGAAACTTGTATGGTGGACAGATAACGATGCAGCAGAATTCATAGGAGAACTGTAACACTGTTGTGATTAAGCTAAACAAACCTCCTAATTATTTCAATATCAGATGTTTTATTTCATACTATTTTTTTGTATTTTGAATAGCAATAATTAATAACCATATGATAATAGTAATTAGAGCATTTTTTAAAAGCCTATTTACTATAATTGCAACTGTTAAACACATTAAATACTTGAAAAATGACTACAAATAAAACTTTTAGAGCCGGAATTGATAATGAAAAAAGTACCATTAACAACAAAAAGTTTATTCAATACATCAACCTTAAACTCGCAGCTTTAGGTTATCCGTATTACCAAGACGAACGCACCTCACAATTCATGGATTTTGCCAGTCCGCTTTTAAATAATTTCAGGGAAAAATCGCAAATTTTATCAGAACACCTTTCCCCTATTGGAAAACGCATTCAGGATTTTATTGAAGATTACCTGGAGGAAGTGCCTGATGTAAAAGACATCAAATTACCACAAAATACTTTTGTACTCGACACGCATGGGTTAGCACGCAAAATGGCGTTACCCCCAAAAAGCGATAAATTTGAATCGGACATTGTGCATACATACCGCACACCGCAGGGAATATTACACAACCCTAAGTCGGACAAACGCACAACAAAAGGTGTTTTTCATGTGTGTGAAGGCGGACTGCCTATTGCCGATGATAAAAAGGCTGTACCCAAAGTGGCTTTTGCCCGATTGCTAAAAGAAGCCTTTAATCCGCCACATGAACTCATGCAACTTCCTTATACCAATAACGAAGAGAAAAAAGCCGAGTTATTTGTCAGCCTGATGCTGCGCCCAATAGTTGCTCCCGAAGTACCCGGCATCAACAAAGAAAAATCGATGGAAATACGCTTTTTCGCACCCGGAAACCTTATAGGCAACCTCGACTTTGTTGAATCGATTTTCGGTAATGCCGGCGACCCGCACCTACCTGAAAATGATGCAGCTTTAGCCCCCGAAGGATGGACCGGACATACCGGTTGCGTTATATTGGCAACGCACCTTATTAACATGAAAAAGAAAGACCTTGGCCTTCCGCAATACGACTTTGCAACCGAACGCCAACGCCGCGACGGAATGTGCTGGAAAGATGAAGACGAACTTTACAACGATGGCCAGGCATTTAAAGTTACAGCACGCGATAAACGTGGCGTGGTTATTACCATTATTGCCGACAATTATTTCGGATATTGCAAAAAAGAAGTAAAAACCCAAATCAGCTATTCTTCTAACCTTTACGGACAATGCGAAGAAGAACATGCAGGCGGTGCAATCGCATTTCCAAGTTATGACTTAGGGGAACGCTATCGCCCGCACAATACGGTAAAAGGTGATGTGTTCAACTTTAAGCAATTAATGGAAGAATACGAATCGTTTATCGAACGAATGCCGGAAGGCCATGGCCGCGACAAAAAACACCCAAGCATATTGTATGTCCCCGAAAACTCGAATTTCAACCTTTATGAACAATCAATTACCTGGAAAGACGCCAAAAACAAAGAACAACGCATAAAATTACTACCGCAGAATTATTACGTTCTGCCTTCGGGCTACAAAATCCAAATGAAGAAGCGCCTGAACGGACAACATTGGCACCTGGTAGGCACTGTTGCCGAAGGAACATTCTGCCACAAACCCTGCACCGTTTCCGGTGGTGGAAAATCTGAAATATCGAAATCGATACAAGATGCCATGATTCAGGGATCGGTAATTGTTTCTGACTTGAGAAAAGATTTAGAAAAGGTTGAAGAAATAATGAATATGGATTTCTCAACCCGCTTTAAGGAGCCACATGTATATGCAAAAGATGAGCCACCACGCTCTATATCAAGCTATCGCCGTTCTTTGGGTTCGGTAATCAAACTTCTTACCCCTTCTGATGAGTACAATGATGCGTACAACGAATGGCTAAATTCAGTATCACAACGCATTAAGGACCTTATTTACATTATAAAACGCCGTTATCATACGGAATGGGATAAACACTGGAAAGAGTATTTCTCGGTAGATAAAGTAAACGGTGTAGCTGGCAATGAACTGAAATTCATGAACAGAAAACTCATCACCAACTACTTGCGCGTCGGGCATGATATTGACAAATCGTGGCGCATCTTCCAAATTCGTCAGGATTTCTACGCAGCTCAAAAAGTTCAGACAGAAGACGATATTTCGGCATCTACAATTATTCGCAGTGATATGCTTAAAGGGTTAAGTAATCGCTATAACAACCCGAGTATTAAAATACTAACAAACTGTGAATCACGCTTATTCCAACGCCCCGACGACTGTGTGATAAAAGGATACGATAAACAGGCAGAAGCCGACCTGTCGAGCCCTAACACTTTCTTCTCGAACTTTGAACCACTTACACGCGAACAGGTGAAGGAAATTAAAGAAGATACAATTGGGTATGACCACTACACTCAACCGGTTAAAGACCTTATCAATGATTTTCTTGAAACCGAAAAACCACAATACCTGGTTGTACCATCCGAACCCCGTCTGGTTGATGGTGTACCATCGGCGAATCCGCGATACCTTCAAATACGCCCGGATATTGTTAACCCGGTCGAAAAGTATTTATCACAAATCTGCACACGCATATATCGTAAAATACCAAACGACAAACCTCTTTATATGCCGGTAAACGCAGTACTGCCCGGAAGGCGCAATAATCCGGCCGATGAGAAAAACAATGTGCCACCACTGGCCATTTATAACCCCATTCATTATCAGGAATTACCAGAATTGTTTATCGATTTCATTTGCAGTATTACCGGTAAATCACCTTCAACAACCGGATTTGGTTCAGAAGGCGCACTTACAAAAGGGCCGTTCAACAATTTACTGCCATCTGCCGATTTGAACAATGCATTGTTGTCGTACATTTTAACCGGTTACAAACCATTTTCAACAGCTGCCGGCTATGTAGGGCCAAAATACAAAGTAGATCACGATGTAAGCTTGCTCATACCTGAAGTTATATCGAGGATGGTCGTTGAAGAACGTGAGCCTGAATATTTAATCAAAAACGGTTATCTTGAGAAAGTTGAAGACTTTGAACACAAAGGAAAACCAATTGAAGCCAGCCTTTTGGGCTATCGAATTACCAAGAAGTTTGTTCGTCACTTTTTAGGACGAATATTTAGTAATCCTGATGCTGTATTTTCGGAAGATATGCTTAGACCTGAATTACAGGATATGGATACATTTGCCAGCTCTATCAACAACCTCTCGGTAACACAAAAACGTGTTGCCAAGGGATTTATGAACGACGGCACTTATGAAGAGCTTTGCCCACCGCTTCAGGCATTGGTAAGCATCATGACTAGTGGAGAATACAAAGGCATGACCCGTGAAGACAAAGAATTCAGAAAAATGTTCACCCCCGAATTTGTAATGAACAGCGATTGGTATAAAAAACGACTGATGTGCAAACAACAAAAAGAAATTGCTTACTGGGAAAAGAGCATCGATTATTTGAAAAATGTAATCAACCACCCTACCCACAAAGAAGCTGCTGAGCGAATGAACCTCAACAATGAACTCAACAATGCAAAGAGCAAACTCAACGAGGTAAAATCGGAAGCATATCTTGATAGTTTATACGGCACGATAGGCGCCGACCCACTTGATGCGAAATGCTGATTGTACGGCAAATCGATGTGATTTTAACTCTATTTGTATGAATATTAACAAATAGATAGGTTTTATCAACTCATCTAAAGCATTAGAAAACCATGGAAACCAATTACATTCCATGGTTTTTTATTACTTTCAATTGCTTTCAGACTTTATAAGCATCGAGTTGATGCTTTTTTGTGTTTTTTCTTTTAAAGATTTATAGTCATCATCAATGATAACCTTTCCAAAACGGACATCCACTTTGGTAATAGGTTTCCAAAATTGTCGAAAGAAATGCCATACAAATAAATCGTCATCTATCCATGCATCACGTTTATCTGAATAACTTATAGCACAGGGAATTATTGGTATCCCCGCTTCAGCTGCTATTTTGAAAGTTCCTTGTTTAAAGTCTTTAGTTCCGGGACCTTCAAAGGTTGTTCCCTCGGGGAATACGGTTACCGGAATACCTTCGTTTACTCTTTGTTTTATCTTATTCATCGTTCCAATCATGCTCCGTAAATCGCTGCGTTTTACAGCAATAATGTAAAAAGCCTTCATAGCCTGCCCAATTATTGGCCAACGCCTTAATTCGGCCTTAGCAACAAAGGTTGCCGGAACATAAGCAGCCATAATAAATATATCAATATAACTACGGTGATTGGGCATCATCAGGAATTTATCGAGCTTTGGAACCATATTCTTTTTAACCTGTATTCCTAATATGAAAAGAATGATATGCCCCCATAACCGGGAAGTAAAAAATCTATAACTGCCATTTTTTCTTGTAAGAAAGTATTCAACAAACAGAATGATGAGAATTACAAAACTTACAATAAACAATAACACAAAACGCAGAAAAGACAACGGGGACAAAATAACTTGAAAAAACAACCTCATTTTCGTGATTTATTGATGAATAAAACTTCAAAACTGAAATAAACACCTAAAAAAACGCACTTTTATTCATAAATAAACAACTTTTACAATACAAATTGAAAAATCTTAAAAAACTATTATTACCTTTCTCTTATATTTTAACTTATAAAGAATAAAAATACAACCATGAGATTACTAATTCAACCCAGCTACGACAAAGCATCATTGTGGGCTGCAAACTACATTGTATCCAAAATAAACAATCACAAGGAAAATCGCCCTTTTGTTCTGGGACTCCCAACAGGCTCCTCTCCACTAGGCACTTACAAAGCACTAATTGAGTTAAACAAGTCGGGAAAGGTATCGTTCAAAAACGTGGTAACCTTTAACATGGATGAATACATCGGTATTCCGGAAGAACACCCCGAGAGTTATCACTCGTTTATGTGGAACAACTTCTTTAACCACGTTGATATTGAAAAGGAAAATGTGAACATTTTAAACGGGAATGCCAGCGTTTTGGAAGAAGAATGCATGCGCTACGAAGATAAAATTGAGCATTACGGTGGCATCGACCTCTTTTTAGGTGGCATTGGCCCCGACGGGCACATCGCTTTTAACGAACCGGGGTCGTCGTTGAGCTCGCACACACGCGTAAAAACCTTAACCCGGGACACCATTATTGCCAACTCACGCTTTTTCGGCAACGATACTGCCAAAGTACCTAAAACGGCTCTTACCGTAGGGGTAGCCACGGTGCTTGAAGCTGCTGAAGTACTCATTATTGTTAATGGGCACAACAAGGCACGTGCCATAAAGCACGCGGTAGAAGAAGGCATTAACCACATGTGGACCATCAGCGCACTGCAAATGCACCCCAAAGGTATTATCGTGTGCGACGAGGCTGCCTGCGAGGAGCTGAAAGTTGGAACATACCGCTACTTTAAAGATATTGAGAAAGATAATATCTACCCCCCAGTCCCCTAAAGGGGGGGCACTCTACTAAATGATTGAAA
>JAQIDF010000150.1 GCA_027858145.1 Prolixibacteraceae bacterium
ATTTTGAGCAACAGTGCTGGATCGTAAGCTGGTCGTCCCGTGTCATCGTTGTTGTATTTATGATGAAAGACATTGAGTTCAAGCTTGTGATCGATCAGATAATTGAGGGTGTGTTCAAAGGTTCCAGGGAGAATTTGCCGGTCAAATGAGATAGGCAGAAGAACGGTCTGACCGGGGTTGTAATCTTTGAAACGCGGCATGTTTCCCCTCCCTTGAAAAAGCATGAAAACCGCAGTAAACATAGCATATTTTAGGGTTTTTCTACAGCCTCAACGGGTAACGATAACCGGCGGTGACGAACTGCTTGAGCACCACCGAATTATTCAAAAATTTGCAGAAGTATTTTCCGTCCGGTTCATTTTCTAGTTAGCTTTTTTATGTATTTAGCTCGTCAATCCAGTACGTCCCAAATTGGTACGAATTATATGGATTTATTTTGTTTTGAATTAAATACTTTTTCAGTTCAGAAAGACAGTTGATTAGTATGTTCTCGAAAAAAGTGACCGGATATGTAAGTTCCCAAACTTCCTCATCTGGTTCTTCAAGGTAGCTAAAACTTATGTAGTAGGGACAATCGTCTGTTTGTGATTCTATGCCTCTCCCTAATTCACGAAATTCATGAATTAAGGAATTTCGATAACTGTAGAGAAGATTGCAATGCTGCAAAGCCTCAACGCTTAGCCCATTTAATGGCTTTTGATGCTCTTTCTCTTTGGGCCAGAGTTTTTTGATAGCAGCAATTTCCGGTTCTCGATCCAGGGTGACAATTTCTCCCGAAACCCACTTTTCAAGTTCTGTAATTACATATGCTCTGAGTTCCGAAAAAACTGGCTCAGGATTTTTTTCAAGTAGCTGAAATATGTGGGGAAGGCTAATTTTATGTGCATGTTCCCAACCCGAAAATTCATTCAGGAAAGTGACGAACCTTTCACGGTTCCCTCTTCGTGGGTAAATGCACTTAGAAAGGGCATCGATAATGCCAACATAAATCATTTTTTGATAGATGGGGGCGCGGTAACCGTCTGTTACTTGTAGACTTTGGACTTGGGAAAATTCTTTTTCAAAATGCCCCAAATAACGTTCAATTTCCGCAATGTAGTTATTCATTTTTTATTCTCATTTTTAAGAAGCTAACGAGGCTGTAGGAAAACCCTACGCCTATTTGATTCCTAAAAAGTCGGCTTTGTCATTTGCCGCATAATCCATTTTCTCTATTCAACTAATGGTTTCGTTACCCATAAATCAGTCCGATTCCAGAGTTCTCGGGGTTTTTCTACAGCCTCAACGTTCGCGATAAGCGGCGGCGACGTACTGTTTCGGCCTACACCGCAATTTTTGATTTTGTTTTTCGGGAAGCACACAGCTATTTTCCGTCCGCGTGATCTGCTGGTTAGTTGCGCCTTATACCGAACTCTCTTCGCCATTGTGTTTTAGGTTTACATTGAATATTTTCGATAAAGTCATTTAAGAAGTTTAGATTTCTGCCGTTTCTATTGATGACCCTTCGACCAACAACTCTTTTGTCAATTGTATTGAAGCACTCTGCATAAAACTGCCTGACAACTGCAGGTGGGTTCTGGGTGTACCCTTTTTTTATTTCAAGAAACCTTTTAATGCATAAAGCAATGAGGTCCGATAACTGGATCATAGGATTTTTTCTCGAATCTACCGGATAGCTAAACTCAACCACCCATTTAACCTTTTGATTGTTTGGAACACCGAAACGACGATTGTGAATTATTGTTTCAACGTTTTCGTGATGCTCTTCCTTTTCATCCATAACAATCATGCCTCTGGCGGATTGGCCCAGATTTTCTTTAACGTGCCAATTCATATAGGTAATTATGTAGTCAAAAGCAGTTAAATAGGGAGTTTTTGTGTTGTATATGGTTTGGTATTCACAATCAGTAGCGCGGAGGATTTGTTTTTCTGTAGCGAAATAATGAATTTGATGCCCTAGGTCTTCGATAAGCCCTAAAAGGTCTCGTACTAACTGAAGCCGACGTTCAATATCGTGGCCTGCAAAGGGACCTTCTCCGTTTGGTGAAAGCAGTTCTATTGTATGCAACTCAAACCCTTGTGGAACTTGCCCATTAAAGTAGGCCGCAATTATTGTTTCTAATCGTTCCTGGGTATTGTTCCATTTCTTGTCAGCTACGCTGAGACCAGCAAGAACAAAAATTGGTTGATGCCGGTCTTCTAAGTTTGTTCCAGTGTCGCCACTTTCGTCTAAGTAGAAAAAATGCATTTACCCTCCATTTGTGCAACTAACATTGTTGATATGTGGAAAAATTTCCACATATCACGTTCTATAGAATGGACAATATTCCACTTATCGGGATATTATCCAATAAACATGGAAACTGATTTCCATGTTTGCCTAATTCAATATTTTCCACTTA
>JAQIDF010000263.1 GCA_027858145.1 Prolixibacteraceae bacterium
AAAAACCCTGCAGGCTTTTGAGCAAAAGTTTGGAAAATTTTTCAGCCAGATAAAATGGGTCAATATGGGGGGCGGGCACCTGATGACTCATCTGGATTACGATGTTGAACATCTGACTTCAGTCCTTAAAAGTTTCAGGGAGCGTACCGGGCTTGAAGTTATTCTTGAACCGGGCAGTGCTTTTGCCTGGGAAACCGGATACCTCGTTTCAACCGTTCAGGATATTGTTGAAAACAAGGGCATAAAAACTGCAATGCTCGATGTATCGTTTGCAGCTCATATGCCCGATTGCCTTGAAATGCCATATAAGCCTCGGATATTGAATAGTTATTTCGAGCCCGTGGAAGGTAAGCCAACCTATCGTATGGGGGGTGATTCATGTCTTTCGGGCGATTATGTCGGGTTTTGGTCGTTTGATAAAGAACTTAAAGTTGGTGATAAGGTTATTTTCGAAGATATGATTCATTATACAATGGTCAAAACTACTTTTTTTAATGGTGTTGAACACCCGTCAATTGGCATTTGGAATGACTTGTCGGGCTTTAGGCTTTTACGTAAGTTTACATTTGAAGATTACAAGGACAAACTGTCATAATGAACGATTATTAACTAAAAAAAAAATTTGACACAGTGGGACGAGTATTAATAATAGGAGCCGGTGGCGTAGGTACGGTAGTAGTACATAAAATGGCAGCTAACGCCGATGTTTTTACCGATATTATGCTGGCCAGTCGTACAAAATCAAAATGTGATGCAATTGCAAATGCTGTAGGTGAAAACCGGATAAAAACGGCCCAGGTTGATGCCAACAAAGTACCGGAACTGGTAAAACTTATTAAAGAATTTAATCCTGATATCGTAGTTAATGTGGCGCTGCCATATCAAGACTTAACCATTATGGATGCCTGCCTCGAAACCAAAACAGCTTACCTAGATACGGCTAATTAGGCGCCTGAAGATGAAGCTAAATTTGAATATAAGTGGCAATGGGCATATAAAGAAAAATTCAACGAAGCTGGCATTACGGCAATACTTGGTTGCGGTTTTGATCCCGGTGTTACCAGTATTTATACAGCTTATGCAGCAAAGCACCATTTCGGCGAGGTGCAGTATCTCGATATTGTTGATTGTAATGCAGGCGACCACGGTAAAGCTTTTGCAACCAATTTTAATCCCGAGATTAACATTCGAGAGGTAACCCAAAAAGGAAAATATTGGGAAAATGGTGAATGGAAAATTACTGAGCCCCATGAGATTCACAAACCGCTTAATTACCCGAATATCGGTCCTAAAGAGTCATACCTGATATATCACGAGGAGCTTGAATCGTTGGTAAAAAACTTTCCAAGCCTTAAACGTGCACGTTTTTGGATGACTTTCGGACAGGAATACCTCACGCATTTACGGGTAATCCAAAACATTGGTATGGCCGGAATAAAGCCTGTAATGTACGAGGGAAAAGAAATTGTACCCATCAAGTTTCTGAAAGCTGTATTGCCTGATCCCGGTGAGCTGGGAGAGAATTATAAAGGAGAAACATCAATTGGATGTCGCATTCGTGGATTGAAAGATGGAAAAGAGCAAACCTATTACATTTATAATAATTGCAGTCACGAAGTAGCTTATAAAGAAACAGGTGCACAGGGTGTTAGTTATACAACCGGTGTACCCGCAACCGTTGGTGCAATGATGTACCTGAAAGGCGAGTGGTCGGGTAAAGGTGTTTTCAATGTTGAAGAATTCAATCCTGATCCTTTCCTTAAAGAAGTAGCAAAACAAGGATTGCCATGGAACGAGTTACATGGTGTTGATTTAGAACTATAAAAAATACCAACAACTTACTATTATAGGTGAAACACGTAATTTCCTTTCTGTTTGTCAATATCGGTATCAAGTGTATTATTTTTGAGTGAAAACAAACTGAAAATTTTTTAAAATTTAAATCAAAAATAAGAAATTGTTATGGCCGATTTGCTAAACGTAAAAGTAGATGAGTTAATGGCGAAAGTAATTGCCAAAAACCCAAATGAATCAGAGTTTCACCAGGCAGTAAAAGAAGTTGCCGAGTCGTTGATGCCTTTCATTAATGAAAATCCAAAGTATATCGATAGTAAAGTACTTGAGCGCATGGTAGAGCCCGAGCGTGTTATTATCTTCAGGGTACCCTGGTCCGATGATAAAGGCGAAGTACAGGTAAACCGTGGTTTCCGAATTGAGATGAGTAGCGTAATTGGACCTTATAAAGGTGGTTTGCGTTTTCACCCTACCGTGAATCTCGGAATCCTTAAGTTTTTGGCTTTCGAACAAGTATTCAAAAACAGTCTTACAACACTTCCTATGGGTGGTGGTAAAGGTGGTTCTGATTTCGATCCTAAAGGAAAATCAGACAATGAAGTAATGCGTTTTTGCCAAAGCTTCATGACTGAACTTCAGCGTCACATTGGGCCTAATACGGACGTTCCAGCCGGTGATATCGGTGTTGGTGGTCGTGAAATTGGTTACTTGTTTGGTATGTACAAACGTATTCGTAATGAATTTACAGGCGTATTAACTGGTAAAGGACTTGAATATTCAGGTAGTGTAATTCGTCCTGAAGCTACAGGGTATGGTACTGTTTATTTTGCACAGGAAATGCTTAAAACACGTAAAGACGACCTGAAAGGTAAAGTTGTTGTTGTTTCCGGTTCGGGTAATGTTGCACAATATGCAACAGAAAAGAGTATTGAATTTGGAGCTAAAGTTGTGACATTATCAGATTCATCAGGTTACATTTACGACAAAGATGGTATCGATTCTGAAAAACTGGCTTATGTAATGGAATTGAAAAATATCCGTCGTGGCCGTATCAAAGAATATGCTGATAAATTCAATGCTGAGTACGTTGAAGGAAAAACTCCATGGGGTGTTAAGTGTGATGTAGCCCTTCCATGTGCAACTCAAAACGAGTTGAACGAGGATGACGCAAAAACTTTAACTTCAAATGGATGTTTTGTTGTTTCAGAAGGTGCAAACATGCCTTCAACACCCGAAGCAATTGATATATTTCTGAATTCAAAAATATTATATGCTCCGGGTAAAGCAGCTAATGCCGGTGGTGTTGCAGTTTCGGGTCTTGAAATGACTCAAAACTCAATGCGTTTACCATGGTCACGCGAAGAAGTTGATGAACGTTTACAGCAAATCATGATTAGTATTCATGAAACATGCGTTAAGTATGGAAAAGATGAAAACGGAGACTATGTTAACTATCTGAAAGGTGCTAACATTGGTGGTTTTATTAAAGTTGCCGATGCTATGATAGCGCAGGGTGTTGTTTAATTATTTTTAGCGCACTATATATGAAAAGAGACTGTCTGAATAGGTGGTCTCTTTTTTTTACACTCAACTCACCTGCACAGCTGGAACCGAAGATTTACTTTTCACTTAAAAGGTTATCCAGAATTGAAATGAATTCCCTACTTTTACTTTCGACGTTGATATTCTCCATTAGAAAAATAAGTGGTTTTATTTTTCTAACACGCATAAAATCAACTTCAAAACACTTTTAAGAAAAAATTAGTCTTATGAAACGAAGATGAACTTTTTTAATTAGAAGTTCGCCAAAGGCAATGATTAACCCCGATGGTCATCGGGGCATGTGAGAGCGAAGCGGTTCCATACGTTCTCAAATTTAGAATTACAATGTGGAACTACTAATTATAAAATTTAAACGTATGAAAAATCTAAATTGTAGAATTATTTTACTTGTGATTTTATCACTGCCATTAACATTGTTTGCGCAAGAAAAAATTGAAAATGGAAGTGAAAAAAGTGAGCATTTCACCATTGAAAATTGTGTTAATACCTTTTCGATGGACAAAACAGTTAAAACCGGAGTTGGTTATCAGTACTGGTTTGCCGACAAAGAATTTATTGATGGTAGAACTTTAAAAATGAGTGTGGTGGCGCCTCATCAGGCAACGCATGCTCCACATAAACATGCTGA
>JAQIDF010000288.1 GCA_027858145.1 Prolixibacteraceae bacterium
CATTAAATATGATTTACCTACCCTGCGTTGACCAACAAAAACTTTAATCAGGTTTTTGTTGATGAATGGTTTGATGTATTCGAGGTATGTATTTCGGTTTATTACACTCATGAGTAAAGTATTTACTGCAAATATAGTTTAATTTACTTGTGAGTAAAACAACATTTCTGGTTTGTTCGATGTTTTTTGTGTTTTTTCAAGAGATACCTCGTCGCTTTGCTTCCCTCGGGATGACAAATTCGCACCAGTGGGGCCCGACTGACAAAAGCTTTCAGGCCGCGCTTTGAACAAGGGCGGTGGTTAATGCCTTTAGGCATGATATCATATTGTAGCCTATGGTTTTAACCATAGGAAAATGTGCAACGTTTTAAATGAATGCCGTAGGCATGGTACCATATATTTTGCTATGATGAACGGAGCGCTTCAAATGCCCTCACTCCGCGATAGTTATCGGAGTATGGGGTGTTTGTGTTTTATAGTTAAAATACTACTCCGTTTCGGCCATACAGCGGTATCGCTTTTTTGGTCTGATGGGCATGGCCGGCTTTTGACTGTGCGTTTTTGTCCCGGGGTTAAAACCCCGGGTAATTGATATGACCCGTCCTAAAATTTGTTTACCCTTCATAGCGTGAGGTTTCCAACTCGTGCTTAATACTTGTTTTTTAACCGCAGAGGAGCAGAGAGCGCAGAGAAAAAATTATCATTCTTTTATGAGGGTTTGTAATTTTATACTGTATGCGATATAATCGCGCACCAACGGGGTTCATTTCTGTGAACATTGGGCTGAAGTGTTATGGTAGGTTTAGGGGCACCGGCGTTTTCTGTTTTTATTCAGTATACTAAGCTAAAAATTATTGTTGAATAAAACAAATTATGAATAACCCAGTCTGATTTTCTACAGTTGTATCCGAACTGATTCTAATGCTTGATGAGCACTTTTATCAGCACGATAAGCGTATGAATGTCGTTTTTTCTTCTTTTCTTTCTAAAAGTATGTGTTTACAGCAAATTCAAATTGATTGATGAAAATCTCTTTGGAATTTGATATGTTATTTTGTTCATAGAATAGCAGCATTGCTTTTTTATAATCAATTGAATCCACAGTCCTAAACGATAATGGACAATATTTCTCATTCATTAAAATTGCATTGCTTACAATCCTGGCAGTTCTTTTATTTCCATCCATAAATGGTTGAATGTATGAAATTAAAACTAATGCCATTAAGGCTTTTTCAAACGCACTTGTCTTTTTATTGATTAAATCACAGGAATCTTTTAATGCTTCTGAAATCTGAAATTGATTGTCCAGTGGTCTATAATTAGTTCCCGAGATACCAACACGTCTTTTCCTTAAATTTCTTTCAACATCGAGCTCTTTAACCAAAATACTATGGATATCTTCAATCTTTGAAACGCTTAACGGATTTAGATAATCTGGTGTTTCGATAATAAAATCAAGGGCATCTTTGTGATTTAAAAGCATGACTGCTTCTTCTTTTGTTTTCCCGGCAGCTGTTTCTTTCTCTTTCAAAAGTCGCTCTGTCTCTAATAATGAATACGTGTTTCCTTCAATCTGTGAGGATTTCCAGCTCAAATCAATAGCAAGTCTTTCAAACTCCTTTTTGTATTCTTTATCTGATAACTGTGAAATGTTTTTATGAAAAATATTTTGAAGGTTATTTAGTTTTTGTAATTCACTCTCAGTAAACACACTATGTTTCGAAAGTACATCATTAATGATTTGAAAATTGAACCCTTCTTTTATTTTTCTTTCATCAATCTCTTTTTCATAGTATTTGTCAACATCGATGGGTTGAATTACTTGATATGCAGGAGAAATTAAATATTTTGTCCCTTTACCTTGTCCTTTTGTTGAGATATAGTTTGAAGAGATTAATTTTGTCAACAATCTTTTTAAGGTTGCATAACTTACTGATAAATCAATTTCGTCAAAAATCTCTTTTGAGGAACATTCTCCAACTTTTTGGATGAAATCAATTATATGTTTTTCTCTTGAATCAATCATCGTACTTGTTTTAGCTCACAAATATACAAAATCAAGCTCACATCCAGTATCGTTTTGAGCTGTATCGTGAATTTAAATGAGCCATAACGGAGATTATATTTTTAGCTGTGGATTACGGGCTGTTTCTCTGTCCGCATACGCACAAATTTGGTGCAAGTTTGGATGTTGAAAGTTTGCACTGAAACCACAGTTAAACATATAAAATGTCATGCGCCGGTTTTATCTTATTCATCATATCCCGAGGCTATATAACTAATTTTAAAATAATGAGGAGAAAATTTTAGTAGAGCTTTAGTGTCTTCATCTTCGTCGTCAAGCTGTGTTGCACCACAAAATCTTTGGAAACCGTACTTTTCATCTTTCCAAGATGATGCAAATACCAATAATGGAATTGCCACATTTTCTTTCCAAGTTGCATCTGAATAATATCTCATATAATAATTTTGATCCTTTTCTGTTATTTCATAATCAATTTTTGATTGCCATGTCATTGCATAAGTCGTAATTTTTATCTTAAGCAGTTCTTTCTCTTGTTTTGTAAATATTTTTATTTGGTCGATATAGTTAAAATATCTTGTATCATTTTCATAGAAAGCATAGGTATTATCTTTCACAAAAAGGGTGTCTGTCTTTACTATTTCTCCATCTAAATATTCATTGAGTAAAAAGTATAATTTGTATTTTCTATCAAATGTCCCGATATGGAATTTGTGGATTTTTACTCCAGTTAACTCCAACGCCTGCAAAAAATCGATGTTGGTTATCTCATTTGCTTGAAGATCACTTCTCGAATCCTCTTTTAAGTTTTGAAGTCTATTATCAACTTTAAAAACTTGAGATTTACAATTGCAATGTAAAATCAAAATAAGTAATGTCAGTAATGTTAATCTTTTCATCATTAAATGGTTATTGGTTGTTTTTTAACTGGCGCATAACATTTATGTAAAAACAATTGTGTTTATTCCTTTTATGTTTTGTTTTATATCCAATGTGTCGTTACAAACGACAGACAGTAAACCCCTTCCCGATGTTTTATCGAGGCAGTTACGCAAGCTAAACGAGGGAGAGGTTGGATTTAACAATCTTAGTCACTTACATAAGTGGAATCTAAATCTTGTTTATTCTTCCACTCAATTAAAGAAGAAGGAAAGTACTTAATATTCATACGATCTAAGTAATGTGTTTGATTTGCTAAACGCACTTTATAATCATCCCAGTCACGGTTTTCTTCTATTGTCCAACCAAGTTCAGCATAACCAATAGCTCTAGGAAAAGCTAAATACTCTAATTCTTCAATATTACTAACAGTTTCTGTCCATAGTGGCGCTTCTATTCCAAGAATACTTCCTTTTGGTAAATAAGATTCGGGGTTCCATATATAAGCTGTGTCAACAGGAATATAACCAGCCCAATTCAATCCGAATTTAGATAAGGTATCATATTTCATGTCCAAATACGCTTTATTAGCAGGTGATAGGATTACTTTCATATTCTTCGCCAAGGCCTTTTTATATTTTCTTTACTAGCCCACCATTGAGCAATAGAGGTAGAGTCTATATTTGCTGTGGCTACTTCATCCCAACCCACCATTTGCTTGCCATATTTTTGCACAATTTTTTCTACTCTATTCACAAAATAAACATAGTCTTCCTTTTTGGTTACATGGCTCTCGTCTCCTCCTATGTGGAAATAGGGTCCTGGAGAAAGAGATGACACTTCCCGAATGACGTCATCAATAAAGTCATAAACACTATCTTTTCGAGTGTCAAGCGTGCTAAAACCAACCTCCGTTCCTTCATAATATTCAAGACTTTTACCATTGCCATTCAAAAATGGATAGGAAAAAGAAGCTGAATTGGTATGTCCAGGCATATCTATTTCCGGGACAATAGTTATATATCTTGCCATTGCATAGTTTACGATTTCGGTATATTCTTCCTGAGTATAAAAACCACCTGATTCACCACCTACTTCTGATCTCCCACCTATTTCAGTGAGTTTTGGCCATGACTTAATTTCTATACGCCACCCTTGATCATCGGTTAGGTGTAAATGCAATACATTGTATTTATAGTAGCTCAAAACGTCAATATATTTTTTAACATCTTCTACACTAAAGAAATGACGAGACACATCTAACATTGCGCCTCGATATTCAAACTGTGGAGCGTCTATAATCTTTCCTGTTGGAATTACCCAGATTTTGTTTTCGGACAGTGTGTCATTGCTTATTTCGGGAATAATTTGTCTAATGGTTTGAATACCTCTAAAAGCTCCAGCTGCCGTTTGTGAATTTAAAACTATAGAGTCCGGAGTAATTATTAATTGATAAGCTTCTGAACTATTTGTTTCTGCTCCATCTAATTGATTAATGCTAATAATAGTCGCTTTTTTATCTTTATTTATTTGCAAACTTAGACCAGTTTTAAGCTTAATATTATCAGCTAGAAACATTCCGACTTCCTTAAAACCTTCAACATTGGCAGAGGTATGGATTGAGGTAAATTCGTCTAATGGAAACCCATTGTTTGACGATATGATTTCTAATGGTTTTGGTATTAAATTTTTCTCTGCGAGTTCTGTTTTAGGGAAATTAATAATTCTCTTTCTTTCTTGTCTCGAACAAGAGTTGAACATTAGCAGAAAGAACATAATGACTATACCACTAATTGCAAAATTATTTCCTGCCAAGCTAACTTTAAAATGTTTCATTTCCTTTATCTGTTTTAGGAATTAAAGAATCGATAAATTTGTTACCTAATCATTACACAACCGGGTAGCTTACGCCCCCTAAGAACTGTACGTGCGAGTTTCCCAGCATACAGCTCAGGCACTTTTAAGGCCAACACGGTGAGGTGTGACCCGGCTGTTATTACTGTTTTTACTTG
>JAQIDF010000293.1 GCA_027858145.1 Prolixibacteraceae bacterium
CCTGATAAGGCAGTAATCAATTATGCAATAGCCGATCGTGATGATGAGCGTGTAGCTGGTGGAACAGGTGGTTTCTCGTCTCAAACACTGGCTTCATTCTTTGGTCGTGTTGACTATAACTACGATGAAAAATATATGATTCAGGCAACTGTTCGCCGTGATGGAGCTTCAAGCTTTGGTCCAAACAATAAATGGGCAATTTTCCCATCAGTTTCTGCTGGTTGGAACCTTACTAACGAAGAGTTCATGCAAGATAAAGCCGATTGGCTTGATTACTTCAAATTGAGAGCCAGTTGGGGTATGAATGGTAACCACCGTATTGAATTGTTTGGTTATACCAGTTTGATGGATGGAAACCAGAATTATTACTTTGGATCAGGTGACTATTCTACAATGCAGTACGGAAGTAGCCCGTCACGTATTTCGAATCCCGACTTGAAATGGGAGGAATCAACTCAGATCGATATCGGTTTTGATGCCGGATTCTTCGATAATTCTTTGATGCTTGGATTTGATTACTTTAAGAAAGTAACCAATGGTATGTTAATGGAGCAGCCTATTCCTGCTTATGTAGGTAAAGGAGCACCATTGGCCAATGCAGGTGATATGGAAAACAACGGACTTGAGTTCAGCTTGACCTATAAAGGAAACATGGGCGATTTCAACTACAATGTTTCAGCCAATGCTACTTACCTCAAAAACATACTTGTGAATATGGGTAACGAATCGGGTGAAGCTATATATGAAAGTGCCGGAGCATCAGGTGTTGGTGACTTTGTAAAAGGTGAAAACGGCGAGGTATTTCCATATTTCTTCGGTTTAAAAACAGATGGTCTTATCCAAAATCAAGCTGAAGCTGATGAATATAATTCCACATACGGAGAAAGTGCGCAACCTGGTGATGTTCGCTTTTTAGACATTGCCGGAGCAACGGATGAAAATGGTAACGAAATAGCTGACGGACAAATTACCGATGCCGACCGTACAAAAATTGGTAAAGGTATGCCCGACTGGACTTACGGCTTAACATTGGGTGCCGACTGGAAAGGATTTGATGTAAATGTTTTCTTCCAGGGTAGTTACGGTAACGATATTTTCGATTTTTCACAACGTGGTGACATCCCTGCAATGAACCGACCTACATGGATATTAGACCGTTGGATTGGTGAAGGTACTTCTAACCACATCCCACGTGTGACAAATAATAATACTAACCGCAACTGGAGATCATCTGATCTTTATATTAAAGATGGTTCTTATGTTCGTTTGAAGAATCTTCAGTTTGGATATACATTACCAACTTCTGTTCTGCGTCAAAACTTTGTTAAAAGTTTACGTGTATATGTTTCAGGTGAAAATCTGCTGACATTTACCGGCTATGATGGTTTTGATCCTGAAATTGCTTCGGGTGGTTATACAACTATTGGTATCGACCGTGGAATTTATCCACAAGCCCGTACCATATCAGTTGGAGCAAACATTACTTTTTAATCCAATAAAACAGAGCATATTATGAATAAATATATTAGAATATTGTTAATCGCTACACTTGTTTTTGCTTCATCATGTAGCGACGATTTCCTGACAATATACCCGACTTCATCTCAAGAAGCCGGAGGAGAAGCAACAGAGGGTGCAATTTTAGCAAACCTCGGTTCATGTTACCAGGTCTTATTGTTCGATAGTTATGCCGATTATCAGTATAACAGTATCGTACTCATGTCCGACCTGCGTTCGGATGACATATTCAAAGGTGGCGGTGATGCAGGCGACCAGGCACAACTTTACCGTTTATCGCAGTTTGATGCATCGGCACAAGAGCTGCCCGGTGGGTTGTGGAATATTTATTACAGTGGAATAAGCCGCACCAACAATGCTATTTCAGCTTGTGAGAATGCTATTGGCGTTTCAGAAGAAAATGTAAATCAGTATTCAGCCGAGGCGCATTTTCTGAGAGCATATTATGTACACTGGCTGTGGAAATTCTGGGGTAACATTCCTTATTTTGAGGAAGATCTACCGGATCCATATATGTCAGAACAGTACACTGCTGATGAAATATATACTCAAATTATCGAAGATCTCGATTATGCTATTGACGGGGATAAATTACCATTGCAAACTTCACCTCAGAACGATGGTCGTGCGACAAAGGCTGCTGCTATGATGCTGAAAGCCCGTGTGGTTATGTACCAGCAAGATCAGTCGAAATACGGGGAAGTAATGGCCGATATGGCTGAAATTATCAATAGTGGTGAGTTTGAGCTTGCCGATTATGCCTCGATTTGGACACGTGCTGGTGAATTTGGAACCGGTTCTATTTTTGAAGCTAACCAATTGCCCGATGGTAAAGACTGGGGAGCTGCATGGCAGGGATACGGTACAAACTTACCGGCATTTATTTCTCCAAATGAACTTAGCGGTGTTGATCAACTTAGTGGCATTGCCGAGTACAAAGGTGGCTGGGGATTCGGACCGGTACGTACCCAAACTGTTGAGATTTTTGAAGAGGATGATGCACGCCTTCCGGCTTCAATTAATTATTTCGAAGACGGAACTTACACTCCGCGTTTTCAGAACACTGGTTACTTCATGGCCAAGTATGCTGCACGCGAAGACTACAACGAGGCTCCATATACTCAGGATCTGAACTACGAAAATAACGTACGCTTATTCCGTTATGCCGAAGCATTGCTTAATGCAACCGAGTTGATTACAATTCACGGTGTTGCAACGGTTGATGGTGTCTCTGCCCAGAATTGCCTTGATATGGTACGTCAGCGTGCCGGATTGGGTTCGATACCGGCTACTGCAGAAAATATTAAACTCGAACGTCGTCGTGAATTTGTAGGCGAAGGAATGCGTTTCTGGGATCTGGTTCGCTGGGGCGATACACAGGAATTAAATGACAATCTTACTGAGTATTCATCAGTACGTACGTGGGAGCCTTATATGAAATATTTGCCTATTCCACAATCGGAAATTGATAAAACCGAAGGGGAATTTAAGTTGCAGCAAAACGAAGGTTATAACTAATTGTCACGATTTAAAAGAAAATTATTATGAAGAATATATTCAAAACAGGAATGTTTGCCGTATTAGCGATAATACTGGTAACAGCTTGTGAACCACAAGTAATCGATGATTATGAGCTGGGAACACCTCCATCAGCTGAAGATTTGAGTTTTAGCATGGAGACTGCAGCTGAATCAGACAATATCATCAATTTCACCAATACGTCTTCAATCCCTGGCGTTGCTGTTTGGGATTTAGGTAACGGATCGACTGGTAAAGGACAAGATGTAGAAGCTCAGTATCCTTTGAAAGGTTCTTTCGAAGTTTCGTTAACACTGGCAACCAGTGGCGGAACAGCCACAATTACCAAAACGCTTGATATTGCAGAAAATGATATGGCGTTGCTCGACAATCCAATGTATACTCAACTTACGGGTGGTGTTGATGCCCTTGAGGGAAAAACATGGGTGTTTGATCAGTATTATGCAGGCCACTTTGGTGTTGGCCCGATAGAGTCGGAGTCTGCTGATTGGTGGAATGCAGCACCGAACGATAAGCTTGAGTGCTCGCTTTATACCAACAAGTTTACATTTAAACAAATTGGTGTTGAAATGATATGGGAAAATAATGGTTCTATTTATACCAATCAGCCCGGGGCTGATGACCTTGCGAGTAAAGGCTATACCAATGCAGTTGCTCCACCCGCTGGAGATGTTGATGTTGAATACGCTCCTAATGATAGTTATACATTTAGTTTAAATACATCCGAGGCTACAATTACTTTAAGTGATGGAGCATTTATGGGACATTATGCAGGTACTTCAACTTACAAAATCCTTTCAATTTCAGATACTGAAATGTACTTACGTGCTGCCAGTACAATTGAACCCGGTAATGCATGGTACTACCGTTTTGTGCCTGAAGAATTAAATGTTGAACCAGTAGCGCCTGAACTGCCATTGAAGGCTGAACCTTTAGAAGAGAATTTTGAAGATGAAAGTTTCGATGTTGTATTTGATGGTCAGGAAATGGGTGATTTAACCAGTTATCAATATTCAAATCCTGCCCCGGTTGGAGTTAACACTTCTCCTAAAGTTGCATTGTATCAGAAAAAAGCAGGCACTTTCTATTCTAACATGTTCTTTGTTGCCGATGGATACAAATTCGATCTCAGCGCACAGAATAAAGTTACACTGAAAGTATATATTCCATCCTACAACGATTATGAAACTGAAAATAACGTTGCCGGAAGCTGGATTTCAAACACTAAGCTTCTTCCTGCCTTGGCTGTAAAATTGCAAAACAGCGAGAAAGGTGACATGGCCTGGGAAACTCAAACTGAAATTATCGAAAACGATATCGTTTTCGATAAGTGGGTTGAGTTAACCTTCGACTTTAGTGGTGTTGCTGATCGCGAAGATTACGACAAAATTGTTGTGCAATTCGGTATGGAAGGACACGACGGTGGTGGTGTATTCTTCTTCGACGATTTTCATTTTCACGAGTAGAGTAGTATAGCTAACTATTATTACTGACTAGATATTAGGAGTTTGTCCGGGAAGTTGAAACGGCAAACACTGCCGGCTTAACGGGCAAACTCTTTTATTCTGTTTTAGTTTGGATGACGATTAGTGAATAGTTGATTATTTGTTTGAATTGATAAATAAAGTGGAAGATGATGTTTAATAAAACTTTTTTGATTGTTGGAGTGCTGATGATACTGTTTGGTGCATGCTCGCCTACATCAACCCAAAAATCGAGTAACGATATTGAGGGTAAGGTAGGAGCCTTGCTCGAAGAAATGACCCTTGACGAAAAAATTGGACAGATGTCGCAGGTTGATCCGGGCGTTTTCGGAACACCGGAAGAGCTGAAAGCAGCAATCAAAAATGGTGAACTTGGTTCATTGTTAAATGTTTTTGGTGCTGAAAATGTAAATGAATTACAGCGCATTGCTGTTGAAGAAAGCCGTCTGGGTATTCCATTAATTATCGGGCGCGATGTGATACACGGTTATCGTACTATTTTCCCAATTCCACTTGGAATGGCTGCTTCATGGGATGAAGATCTTGTCCGGGAGTCAGCTGCAATAGCTGCCAAAGAAGCTGCTTCGATGGGTATTAACTGGACTTTTGCACCTATGATTGATGTGAGCCGCGACCCGCGTTGGGGACGCATAGCCGAAAGCGCTGGTGAAGATCCGCTGCTTAACAGCATGGTAGCCCGTGCTATGATACAGGGTTACCAGGGCGATGATTTGTCTGACCCCTCTACAATTGCTGCCTGTGCAAAACACTTCGTGGGCTATGGTGCTGCCGAAGGCGGACGTGACTACAATACAACCATTATTCCTGATATATACCTGCATAACGTTTACCTGCCACCTTTCAGGGAGGCTGTAAAAGCAGGTGCTGCAACGGTTATGACTGCTTTTAACGATATTAATGGTATTCCGGCTACCGGCCATGAACGTAATGTTCGTCAAATTCTTAAAAATGAGCTCGGCTTTGATGGTTTTGTGGTAAGCGATTGGGCTTCGATACAGGAAATGATTGCACATGGATATGCCGCTGATGGCAAACACGCAGCTGAGCTGAGTTTAGCTGCAGGTGTTGATATGGAAATGGCAAGTCGTACTTATGCCAACAATCTTGAGCAATTGCTTGAAGAAGGTAAAGTGAAGCAAGCGTGGATTGACGATGCTGTACGCCGTATACTTCGTGTTAAATTCCGTTTGGGATTATTTGATACCCCATACGTGGATGAAAAACTTGCTGAAACGGTGCTGGTAACCGATGAACACCTTGAAGTAGCTGAAAAACTTGCTGAAGAGAGTGTTGTGCTTCTTAAAAATGAAAATAATACATTACCATTGAAAAAAGGTACTAAAGTAGCATTGGTTGGCCCGCTGGCCAATCAACCTTACGAACAATTGGGAACATGGATTTTTGACGGTGACGAAAATGATTCAGAAACCGTTTTGGAAGCTTTTAATGCATACAATGGTGAAAATAATGTAGCTTTTGCCGAAGGGTTGGCATACAGCCGCGATAAATCAGAAAAAGGCTTCAGGGCAGTTGAGCGTGCCATTGAACAATCGGATGTAGTAGTTGCTGTTATTGGTGAGGAATCTATTCTTTCGGGCGAAGCAAAAACTTTGGCCGAGTTGAAATTTCCGGGAAAACAAAACGAATTGCTGGAACTGGCTGCCTCTAAAGGTAAACCGGTAATTATGGTTGTTATGGCTGGTCGCCCGACTGGTTTAAGGCAAACACAGGATTTTGCTGATGCTGTTCTGTATGCATGGCATCCCGGAACGATGGCCGGCCCGGCAATTGCAAATCTTGTTTTTGGTGAAGCGGTGCCAAGTGGTAAACTTCCGGTTACTTTCCCTAAAGGCGAAGGACAAATTCCGGTTTATTATGCGCATAAAATGTCCGGCCGTCCGGCTTCTGAAGAGGACTGGACACATATTGATGAAATTCCCGTTCATGCTGTTCAGCATTCACTTGGAAACACAAACCACTCGTTGGATTATGGGTTAACACCACTGTATCCATTCGGATTTGGTTTGTCGTACACAACTTTTGAGTATTCAGACATGAACCTTTCTTCGGGAACAATGACTGAGAATAATGAGCTTACCATAACTGCAACAATTAAGAATACAGGTGATGTTGCCGGAACCGAAGTTGTTCAGCTTTATACCCGCGATTTGGTCGCTTCATATACACGCCCGGTACGTGAGTTAAAAGATTATAAACGTGTTACCCTGCAGTCGGGAGAAACCGCGCAATTAGAATTTACAATTGGGGCAGATGAAGTTGGTTTTTACCTGCCTGATGGAACATACACCATTGAACCGGGTAAATTTCATGTTTGGGTTGCTCCAAATGCTGCCGGAGGGTTGCAGAATGAATTTGAAGTAGTAGAGTAAAAGTGAAATAGATAGTTAGATGCGAAAATAGATAGTCATAGGTTGTTTTAAGTTTATAGAGGCATTTAATTATTTCTTGTCGGTGCTGCCTGAGTGTGGCACCGACATTATAACAAGAAGGAGGTTATGATGAGACGATTTTTACAACTAATAGGCACTTTATCAGCATTATTGCTTTTCTGTAGTTGCCTCGATTCCTCTGATGATAAGTGGGAGCTTGTTTGGAGCGATGAGTTTGATTACCAGGGCTTACCCGATGCTTCAAAATGGAATTACGATACGATAGGTAATTCATATGGCTGGGGTAATAATGAATTGCAGTTTTATACCACCCGTGATGAAGAAAATGTATGGGTTGATGGATCCTGTCTTGCTATCAATGCCTTAAAAGAGCGTACCGGCGATTTTAACTACACTTCGGGGCGCTTAACAACTAAAGAGAAGGGTGACTGGTTATACGGACGTGTTGAAGTAAGAGCAAAAATACCCGGGGGGCGTGGTATATGGCCTGCAATATGGATGTTACCAACCGATTGGGAATATGGTGGCTGGCCCGACAGTGGCGAAATTGATATGATGGAACACGTGGGATACGAACCCGACTCAATTTATACAACAGTTCATACCGGTGCATTTAATCACAGTATCGGCACACAAGTAGGCAAAGCCACGTACGTGCCCGATTGTGAAGACGAATTTTACGAATATGCCATAGAATGGTATCCCGAAAAAATTGACTTTTTTATTAACAAAGATAAAGTGTTCACCTTTAAAAATACAGGCAAAAACAGCGATGAATGGCCTTTTGACAAGCGTTTTCATTTGTTGCTCAATGTAGCTGTTGGTGGTAACTGGGGCGGAGTACACGGTGTTGACGATTCCATCTTCCCGGCAACTATGCTCGTAGATTATGTACGGGTTTATAAGAGGTAAGGCTGAGGTTAAGGTTGAGGCTAAGGTTGAGGCTGAGGTTTCAAGTAACTTGCCAACTGAAAATAGAAATGTACAAACGCACGGTCGTGGTTCTCAACTAACAACATACGCATTATTCCGGGACATCTAAGGTCAGCGGGCAAACCGAAATGAAACCGACAACTGACAACCGACTATCAACAATCGAAATCCTAATGACCAATGACTTATAAACTAATGTAAAATGAAAACATTAAAATATCTTATACTCTTATTATTCACTTTTTTCTTATCTCACAATGCACTTGCCCAAGGCTTTCTGCATGCTGATGGACAAAAAATTGTAAACGGCAACAATGAAGAAGTTATTCTTCGTGGTATTGGCACCGGCAACTGGATGCTACAGGAAGGCTACATGATGCAAACAGCCGACATTGGCGGAACGCAGCATGAGTTTCGCAAACGGCTTGTAGAAACCATAGGTGAGGCAAAAACCGATAGTTTTTACAATGCATGGTTGCAGTATCATTTTACACGCACCGATGTCGATTCGATGAAATCGTGGGGCTACAACACCGTTCGTGTAGCAATGCATTACAAGTGGTTTACTCCGCCTATTGAAGATGAGCCTGTTGAGGGTGAAGTCACCTGGATTGATAAAGGTTTTGTAATGCTCGACTCCTTGCTTGACTGGTGTGCCGACAACCAAATGTACCTTATTCTTGACCTGCATGGTGCTCCCGGCGGACAAGGGAAAGATTCGAATATCTCGGATTACGACCCGTCAAAACCATCTTTATGGGAAAGTGAGCTGAATCGTGATAAAACGGTTGCACTTTGGCGAAAACTAGCAGAGCGATATGCTGATGAGCCATGGATGGGCGGTTACGACCTGATAAACGAAACCAACTGGGAGTTTTCGGAAGCTAATAACGCCCCGCTTCGCAGGTTGTACAACAGGATAACTGAAGCCATTCGCGAAGTTGATACAAACCATATCATTTATAT
>JAQIDF010000189.1 GCA_027858145.1 Prolixibacteraceae bacterium
GTACTCACAGACAATGCACCCGGGTCGAAAACACTTTCGGAACACGGACTATCGTATTTTATTGAGCACGACGGACAAATTATTTTGTTTGACACCGGGCAGAGCGATCTTTTTATGCACAATGCCCGAATAATGGGGATAGACCTCACTGCAGTAACGCATATTGTGCTTAGTCATGGTCATTACGACCATGGCAACGGACTGAAATCGCTCAACGGCGGCAAGTTTATTTGCCACCCCGATGCTTTTACCGATCGCTACCGAAAGCGTGACCACAGTTACATTGGCCTCAACATGAGCGAATCTGAAATAAAACAGAAATTTGAGTTGCATACCTCATCAGCCCCATACAATATTAGCGACAACATAATTTTTATGGGCGAAGTGCCAAGGATAACCGATTTTGAATCGGAAACCACACCGTTTGAATTTGACAATTACGAACCCGATTTTGTAATGGACGACAGCGGCGTTGTTTTGCAAACGACTAAGGGGCTGTTTGTAGTTACAGGTTGTGGCCATGCGGGGGTCGTAAATACCCTCGAACACGCGCAAAACATTACAGGCGACAACCGTATATGGGGCATCATGGGTGGATTTCACTTAAAAGAAGACAATCGCCAAACCCGCGAAAGCATTCAATACCTGAAAAATAAAAAAGTGAAACACATTATCCCGTCGCATTGTACCGCACTGCCGGCTCTGGCTGCTTTTTACAATTCTTTTGGTATTGAACAGGTAAAAACAGGAAATACATACACCTTTGAATAAATATTGAAAACCATTAATATGCTTATTGCTCTGCTGATTGGAGCAACACTTATTCTGGCCGGATTATAAATTTTCTCTGTTTAAATGAACCTATGTTCATTTAATTTTTTACCTTTGTATCGTAACAAAATTAAATAATTAAAGATTATGGCAAGAGGAGACAAAACAGGTCCAATGGGACAAGGTCCTATGACCGGCAAAAGTTTAGGTTATTGTGCAGGGTACGACAGTCCGGGATTTACCCGCGGATTTGGCGGCGGACGCGGACAAGGCCGTGGATTTGGCGGCGGTGGCCGTGGTCGTGGTATGGCTTACGGTCGTGGTTTCGGATTCAACGCCGGATACACAAACGCACCACAGGCCAACAGCAACGACGAAGTACTCAACCTGAAAGCACAAGCCGAATCGCTAAAAAAAGCGCAAGAAGAAATTGAACGCAGGCTGAAAGACCTGGAAAATAATTAATTATTAGTTCCATTCAATATGGAAAAGAAAATGATTGAGAAAATTGCCTTACCCAATGTTAAACACATCATTGTAGTAGCATCGGGGAAAGGTGGAGTAGGAAAATCAACTGTTTCAGCCAATCTTTCGGTAGCTCTTGCCCGGCAAGGCTACCGTGTTGCATTGGTCGATAGCGATTTGTACGGCCCATCCATACCCATGATGTTTGGGGTCGAAAACCAAAAATTGGGGGGCAAAGAAGTTGATGGTAAACAACGCATTGTACCGTTTGAACGTTATGGGGTAAAACTGATTTCCATCGGTTTTTTTTTAAGCAGCCAACAATCGTTGGTATGGCGTGGCCCTTTGGTTTCGAAAGCAGTTACCCAGCTTTTTGAAGACACACTTTGGGGCGACATTGATTATATGATTGTTGATTTTCCTCCCGGAACAGGCGACATACAACTCACAACGGTGCAGAAAATGAATCTTTCGGGAGCAGTTATTGTTACTACTCCCCAACAGGTAGCCATTGCAGATGCCCGAAAAGCAGCCGACATGTTTCGGTCAGCGCACATTGGGGTTCCGGTATTGGGCATTGTTGAAAACATGGCCTGGTTTACACCGGCACAACACCCCAACGAGCAATATTTTATTTTCGGAAAGGGAGGCGGCGAAAACCTGGCCGGTGAGCTATCGGTTCCCTTAATCGGGCAAATACCATTTATAATGGAAATTGGCGAAAAAGCCGACCACGGGCTTACGGTTTACAATCAGCAAAACAAAGCTGCAATTGATGCCTTTGATTCAATTTCAACTCAAATAACACAAAAAACAGAAACAAAATGATTGCATTTGGACCGGTACCATCGCGCAGATTAGGTTTAAGCCTCGGCATAAACAACATAGTTTCGCGCAAAGTATGTTCGTACAGCTGTATATATTGCCAGATCGGGCAAACAAAAAACAAATCGGTTATTCGTGAGGAATTTTACGAACCAGAAAAATTAATCGAGAATGTAAAAAAACACCTCGACAAACTCGACCTGCAACACCAGCCAGACTATCTCACATTTGTTGCCAATGGTGAACCAACGCTCGACAGTAACCTTGGAGATGAAATAAAACTGTTGCAGGATACTTTTTTAATTCCAGTGGCTCTTATTTCGAATGCCTCGCTCATGGGCGATGAAAAAGTGCAGAATGAACTGATGCATGCCGATTGGGTTTCGCTTAAAGTTGATTCGGTTGAACCCGGCACCTGGGCAAAAATAAACCATCCCCACCCCGACATTCATTTGAGCAAAATACTGCATGGCATCGAGAATTTTGCCGGACGT
>JAQIDF010000434.1 GCA_027858145.1 Prolixibacteraceae bacterium
GATAATGACTTTCTCGAATTTACTATCAAAACTTATCCATCGCACAAAGGGGTAACGAACGAACTTTTGAAACTAAAAAAGGATGATGAGTTGATTTTGCACGATGTTTTTGGTGCTATAGCCTATAAAGGAGAAGGTGTATTTATTGCAGGCGGTGCTGGTGTCACTCCATTTATAAGCATCTTCAGGTATCTTCAATCAAAGAAAGAAATAGGTAACAATAAACTCATTTTTGCCAATAAAACCAAGGATGACATCATCCTCGCATCGGAGTTTGAAAAGTTATTAGGCGAAAATTTCATCAACATTTTATCTGACGAAAAAGCAGATGGTTATGCTCATGGTCAAATCACAGAAGGTTTTCTCAAAGCTCACATAAGCGACTCCACCAAAAATGTTTATGTCTGCGGACCTCCGCCAATGATGGATGCAATAGAAAAACAATTGGCTAATTTGAAAATTGATGAAAAACAAATTATTAAAGAAGTGTTTTAAATGTACAAGGCAACATAATTTAATATTAATATAGAAATTTATGAACGAAATTTTAAAAACTGCCAAAAACTGCCGTCATTATGCGATGTGTAAAATCGATTTTCTTGGTAGCGGTGTTTGTGCTTCCGGTTTAGAAAAACATTATGCGAGTTTTTATCCCGTAGGCAGAATGGACCTTTATGCAGCGATTGCAGAGAATACGATCCCTGTCACTGAAAAATGTGTAGAGATTGCAGACAGTTGTGATTTATGTGGCAAATGCGATTACCAGTGTTACTATGTGAATGAAATGCGTCCCTCAAAAGTAATGAAGGCATTAAAAGATCATATAGGTGCTTATCTTAAAAGTGGCGGTAAAATAGTCCATACGGAAGATGACAGTATCCTTACTGAAATAAAAAGAATTGTCGGCGATTACTGGGCTACTAACGATCCCGCGGTCAGAATAGCTTATCATCATGACATGTGTCCCCATGTAACTTTTAAAATGCCGGAATATGTTGTCATGCCAAATTCAAACGAAGAGATTTCTTCCATCATTAAACTATTGAATAAAAATAAAATCCCCTATGTTGTGCGTGGTAATGGCGCATCCAGTCATGGATTAGTATTCAGTGAAGGAGCGATCCTGGATCTTGGCCGTATGAAGACTATTGATTTTGATGAAAAGAACTGGTTTGTGAAAGTAGGACCAGGTATTGCATCATTTGATCTCCAGCAGGAAGCAAAAAAGCGTGGCTACAGAGTTCATTCAGCTGAACCGGCAGCTCTCGTTTGCGCTAACATCATGACCTCCGGTTTGCTTTCCCTCTTTTCAACGACATACGGTATCTCTGCAGACAACTTTATCGACGCAGAGTTTATAGCAAGAGACGGTTCATTTTTCAGGCTGAATGACATTACTGCGCCTAATCTTTTCTCGTTCCATAATTCAAATTCAGACCATGAAGCTTTTGCCATATGCGTATCAGTAAGTATGAAACTTCATCCTGTTACCGATGATGAAAGCGGGATTCTTGTACCTTTTCAAACTCTTGATAGTGCACTTGATTTCGCTAAGGACTGTGCAACCCGGCATATCGGTCTTGCAATAGGAATTCTGGGAAGCGAGTTTGTGTCCTCTTTTCTCGCCCCAACTAAAAAACTTGCCACCGAAGCAAAGGATATTTTCACCCGGAAATTGGGTATGCAGTTTCTTGTACTTCTCATCGGAGATACATATGCGTTACGTTCTGTCCGTGAGATGGGGTTTCCTGCCATAGACCAGAAACTTTTCAAAACCCTTTTTCAGGGATTGTCAGCGCTTAAATCCGCAGAGTGGTTGGGCTTACTGAAGGGACTTTCAGACGATGAACCTTTTTCTTACCTTAAACTCAGCCAATTCGCAGAACTTGCCGAAACGGCACTTGCTCCTTCTCCCGCTCAAATGACTCAGGACATTGACCCGGATTTAAGCCATTTTTTTGAGAAACTATACTCCAGACCGGAGATGAACGATCTCGTATGGTTGAATACGTTCAGAATACAAAGTTCACGCTGTTGCCGGGAAAAACCTTTTGTAGCGCTTGTTTTATATCTCCCGATTGACAATTCATTGATTGCAGAAATACAGGACGGGTTACGAGATATTGCCGAAAAGCATCACCTAAAAAACGAATTTGGATTTATTACGCCATTTGACAATGGAAAAAGATGCGTCTGGGAATACGATTATTATTTCGACAATAATAATCCTGCTGAAGTTTCAAGTATTCAACAGGCAACATATGAAGCTGGTGCCCTGTTAGATGAATATTCCGTAAAAACCGGCACAATTAGGCAGGTTCGACATGTTGTTAATCAGGGTTGCAGCAGAAAAGAAAATTTATTGTATTTATAGTCCCAAAAAAGCTGTTTTATGCTCGATAAAAATAAACCAACAATAGCCTTGACCGGAGCAACCGGTTTTTTAGGTAGTCACCTTATGGCTTCTATGCTTACCGGTGGTTATAAAATCATAGTACTTGGCCGTCCGGCTAAAGAAGA
>JAQIDF010000486.1 GCA_027858145.1 Prolixibacteraceae bacterium
TGGTTTTAGCATAGGGGCTCCACCTCTTCCCATACCGAACAGAGAAGTTAAGCCCTATAGCGCCGATGGTACTGCAGCAATGTGGGAGAGTAGGTCGCCGCCAACTTATCCAAAGCCCGGTTCTTAATTGAGTCGGGCTTTTTTAATGGTACCCGCCTAAGCCTGAAGTCACGGGATTGGCAAAGGTGGCCTCATCCTTGGGGCAACCATGAACAATAATAACCTTAACCTTAACCTCAACCTCAAACTCAACCTCAACCTTCTTTCTATACCCCTCCCTTGTCTTCCTTCTATTTCCTTTTTTCTACTAATAACTCAATGACAAATACACCAATGACTATAATAGCTGGTAAGATTACATCATAAATTAATCATATCGTATTAACAATTGTTCGTGTAGTACCTTAAATTTGAATGCTGAATAAATTTATGAACATGATTTTCTGATATGAAGAATGCAATTATACATACTAAATTTGTTTATTATATCCTTTTCCTTTTGCTGGTTTTAAATGCTTGTCAGGAACAACAGCAAAATAAAGTTGGAGTTCTTCTGCATGAAATGGAAGGTCGTTGGTTTAATGATATTGAATACCTAAAGCAGCATGCTGACGATATGGGCGTTGATCTGGTGATAAAAACAGCCGGTGGTGATGAAAATAAACAACTACAACAAGCCCGCGAACTGGTAGATGAAAATGTTAGGGTAATGCTTGTGGTTGCTGTTAATCAGAACACTGCGGCAGGAATTGTGCGTACTGCACATGATGCCAATATTCAGGTTGTTGGCTACGACCGCTTAATTATGAATTCAGACCTTGACTACTATATTTCTTATGAATATGAGAAAATAGGCCGGATGTTGGCAGAATACGCACACGATAAAGTGCCCAGAGGTAATTATGTAATGCTTTGGGGTGATGCAGCCGATAATAATGCCCGCCTTATGAGTGAAGGGCAAAATAAATATTTGCAGGAATTTGAAAATAGGGGTGAAGTAAATGTTATCTATCGAACTTATGTAGATGGATGGCTTGAAAGAAATGCCCGGTTTCAATTGCAAAAAGTTATTGATTACTCCGATAAGAATATTGACGTTATATTAGCCAATAACGATAATATTGCACTTGAAGCATTAAGCGTTATCGATGACAATAATTTACCCCGTCCGGAAGTAATTACCGGACAAGATGCGATAATTGAAGCTTGCCGGTCAATCATGAACAAAGGACAAACCATGACCGTGTACAAATCTATGTCTGATATGGCCAGGCAAGGAATACAGCTTGCAGTTGATATAATTAACAACAATGATATTGATTATATAGATGGTAAAACCAATAACAAGCGTATTGATGTTCCTACTTTGTTTATGCCTCCTCAAGTCATTGACAAGGATAATTTGGTAAGCATATTGGTTGATAAGGATCACACTTATTCATTGGAAGAATTGAAAAAATAGAATAACGGCACATAGCATTTACATTTTTTATGTGTACCCATAATAGTTATGCCAAATATCACATCTCTTTTGTGTGTCTTTTCCTAATTTTGAGACAAATGCGAATCAATAAAGGCAAATCGAACTAAAATAGGATGAGATATGTATGGAAAAATGCAAGAAGACCTTCAAAAGGCAATAGTAGAGCTTAAACAAAAAGGTTTATATAAAGTTGAACGTGTAATTACTTCATCGCAGGATGCTAATATTCAGGTTGAAGGCGGTAAGGATGTAATTAATTTTTGTGCCAATAACTACCTCGGATTAGCCAATAACAACGATGTTGTTAGTGCTGCCCAAAAAACAATGGATCGCTGGGGGTTTGGACTTTCTAGTGTGCGTTTTATCTGTGGTACACAAGAGATTCACAAACAACTTGAACAGGTAGTATCCGATTTTTTAGGTACGGAAGATGCCATTTTGTATTGTGCTGCTTTTGATGCCAACGGCGGTGTCTTCGAGCCTCTGCTCGATGCCGAAAGTGCTGTGATATCTGATGAGCTTAATCATGCTTCCATTATTGACGGTGTGCGCTTATGCAAAGCTCAGCGATATCGCTATAAACATTCCAATATGAATGACCTGGAGCGCTGTTTGAAAGAATCGTCCGAAGCAAAATACCGCCTGATAGTTACCGACGGCGTTTTCTCCATGGACGGCGACATCGCACGGTTGAACGATATTTGCGATCTCGCTGAAAAATACGATGCCCTGGTAATGGTTGATGACAGTCATGCTACCGGGTATATTGGAGCAAACGGCAAGGGAACCCATGAACATTGCGATGTTATGGGGCGTGTCGATATTATCACTTCAACGCTGGGTAAAGCACTTGGAGGTGGCAATGGTGGCTTTACTTCCGGCCGGCGCGAAATTATTGAAATGTTGCGCCAACGCTCTCGCCCGTACTTATTTTCCAACACCCTTGCACCCGCGACCGTTGGAGCAAGCCTCAAGGTTTTTGAAATGCTGAATGAATCGTCGCACCTGCGCGACCGTACCATGGAGAATGCCAGATTGTTTCGTTCAAAAATGGAAGAGGCTGGTTTCGATCTCGTAAAAGGAAATACCGCAATTGTACCTGTAATGATTTATGATGAACCACTGGCCGTTAAATTTGCCGACCGTTTACTTGATGAAGGTATTTACGTGATTGGTTTTGTTTTTCCTGTAGTACCTCGTGGGAAAGCACGTATCAGAGTGCAATTATCTGCGGCACATTCTAAAGAAGATATCAAAAAAGCGGTGGATGCGTTTACGCGTATTGGAAAAGAATTAGAAATAATCTGATTTATTGATAAGATAAAAAATCAGCACCCGTTTTGAGTGCTGATTTTTTGTTGACTTCTTAATTTTGTAAATGTTTTTGAAGCTTCATCTGTAATTGTTGATCGGATTGCAGAGATGCCATAATTTCCTGATAACGGGTTACGGTTATATCATTGTCGGTTATCGACTTTTGCAATTTTTTATTGGCTTTGGTGTCAATTTCCTTTAACTGACCATTAATAGCCTGAACCTTCTCAAGTTCAACATCGCTAACTTGTATGCCTTGTTCATTGTTTTGCTGCGATTTCATTATGGTATTGTAGCGCTGAACTTCAAGTCCTTCTTCTTTCACTACATTAATCATTTTTTGCTGACTCTCTTGTGAAATTGTCTGAACTTTTTTGTATGCTTCTGCAAATTTGGCTAATTCTGCATCCGTTACATCTTTTGAATTGTTCTGTGCAATTAATGATACACTACTAAATAAAATAATTGATAATAAAATGGTCATTTTTCGCATAATATTCTGCTTTTTTGTATTTGACTTTGAGTCAAAGAAATGAAATGTAGAATATTTAAGATATTGTATTAAAATATCTTAAAATTATAATATTAGAAAATAAGAATATGAGAATTCATTTTTTGCCATTATTGCTGCTTTTTGTTATCCTGTTTTCGGGATGTGAAGAAGATTTTGAACAGCCACCAACACTTGATGAGCAAATCGGACAGATGTTACTTGTTGGCTTTCGTGGAACAGAGCTCAATGATGATAATCCTATAATCCACGACCTTGAGCAATATAATTTAGGAGGTGTAATTATATATGAAAAGGACGGCCCTACGCAATCAAGACCGCGAAACGTAGAATCTCCTGAGCAATTGAGGCAATTGGTTGCCGACCTTAAATCATTTAGCCACGAACCCCTTTTTGTTGCAATTGACGAAGAGGGAGGGGTAGTTACGCGCCTCAAAGAACAGTATGGATTTCCGGCCACGGTAACAGCTGAATACTTAGGCGAAATCAATAGAGAAGATACAACCAGGTTTTATGCCGGACGTATCGCTGCAACGCTTTCAGAAATGGGTATTAACATGAACTTTGCGCCGGTTGTGGATGTAAATGTAAATCCTGAAAGTCCTGCAATTGGGGCTTTAGGACGCAGTTTTTCGGCAAATCCCGACTCCGTAGCTTTTCATTCGCAGTTGTTTATAGAAGAGCACCGTCAGCGGAATATAGTAAGTTGCTGCAAACACTTTCCGGGGCATGGAAGCGCAGCAGCCGATTCGCATCTTGGCCTTACCGATGTAACTGAAACCTGGAAAGAAGATGAACTGGTGCCTTATAAGAAACTCATTGCCGGTAACGATTGCAAAATGATAATGAGTGCACATGTGTTTAACCGTAACCTCGATAATGAATATCCGGCAACCTTGTCGAAAAAAATATTGAATGACCTATTACGGGAGGAAATGAAATTTGATGGTGTTATTGTTTCAGATGCAATGGAAATGAAAGCCATAACCGAACATTTTGGTTACAAAGAAGCCATTGAAAAAGCCATTAACGCCGGATGCGATATCCTTGTTTTTTCCAATAACATCGATACGTTTAACCCCGGAGTAGTTGCCGATGTAGTTGATATTATTCATAATTTAGTAGACGAAGGAAAAATTAGTGAAAGCCGCATAAGGGAATCGTATGAACGAATAATGAACGTTAAAGAAACCTTGTAGTTTTTTTAACCTGCATTATTCATCGTTTAATAAATTTTTCTTGGGCAATCTTACTTTCAGATTCGATTTTTTCACTAAAAGATAAGTTACGCCCAAAGCAATAATCATAGCGGCAAGACTGAACATCTCGTTGACATCGTACTTATTAAAATCCCAAATAATTACTTTTCGCGAAAGAGCTATAATAGCTACCAAAATTACCAGTTCAACGTGCACTACGTCTTCTTTTAGGTAAAGTTTTACCGTTTCAAGTAACTCAATGCCAATAAGCAACACCAAAAAGGTGCTGAATAAATCGATAAGCGAGTTTGCATCAACTACAAAGTAAGGTTTTTCGAATATGCGGCTTCCAATCTCAAAAACAACGTCAATAAATGCCAG
>JAQIDF010000489.1 GCA_027858145.1 Prolixibacteraceae bacterium
CCGGCAAAATAAAACGAAAAGTGGTTCTCAATAACATGGTAGTGTTATAATTTGACTGTTAAAAATAAACATAAAGTTGCAATGGCAAAAGAATCATATACTTTTTTTAATATTATTGATATATAAACTCACAATTATTTATATTTACCTATAAATAATACTAAACAAACTTATAGTGTATAACACCACCCGCTACATAAAATTAACTATATTTTTCATCTCTGCTTGCCTTTTTCATGGCCATGCCTACGCATATTTACAGAACAACACATATTCTTTCAAACAAATTTCATACGAAAACGGTTTGCCGGGCTTGAACATACGCGATCTCCATCAGGATAAAGATGGATTTTTATGGATTGGACTTGAGTCTGTCGGATTGTGTAAATACGACGGACACTCATTCATGTTGTATCAACAAAATGATGAAGATAAAAAAAGCTTAAGTAGCAACTACGTTAATAAAATTGAAGAAGACTCTTCCGGAAATTTATGGATCGCAACTGATTACGGGCTAAATCAATTCAATAAACACCAAAATAAATTCATTCATTATTTTCATAATACAGAACAAAACAACTCACTAACAAACAATATTTGTCTAACGGTATTCATTGACTCAAAAAATAACATATTGGTGGGAACTGAGAACGGATTATCCGTAAAAAAGAATCATCACAATGCTTTTGAACAACATTTAAACCGAAAAGACGACATTTCTCTGAATAGGATTTCAGTTCATGCCATATACGAGAACCATAACCAACATTATTGGCTGGGAACATCGGCAGGGTTAATAAAATTCAACTTAGAAACCGGACATTACCGGGTATATACGGAAGAAAGCCTGAAAAATAATTCGAAAGAGCATTCGTCAAACAATACCATACTGGATATTATAGCCGACAAATACGGCTATTTGTGGATCGCTACCCAAAAAGGTATCAAGTTGTTTGATTTAAACAATGAAAAATTCACAAAACTCAACCTTATTGATAAAAAAAATGGAGCTGATATTATCAACGAAAGTGTTAATGAATTAATGGTTGATGACAAAGGAAAGTTATGGGCCGGAACATCATCAGACGGAATAATTGTAATCGATCCGAAAACGAGAAAATTTTTCAGTATTAACAAAGAAACTAAATCCAGTACCCCAATCAAAAGCAATCATATCCGATCTATATTTCAGGATAAGACAGGGCTTATATGGATCGGCACAAAGTTCGAAGGTTTATTTATGCTAAATACACCCCATAATCTATTCGAATGGCCTCCCCGGTTTAATTGTATGTTACCACTCAAAAATAAATATATATTATCTGTCAGCTCGTTAAATGATCAGATTATTTGGGTTGGCACAAAAGAAGAAGGATTATTTAAAGTGAATTGCAAAACGAAATCAATCACAAATTATAATCCCGACACTAAAATAAAAATAAACTCAAACCGAATTCAATATATTTATCAGGATAATTCAAACAATTTGTGGGTAGGTACCGATAATGGGTTAAACTATTACGACAAACAGACTAGTCAGTTTATAAAATATGGAAATCAATCGATTAACCGGATATCAGAAGATCGATCAAAAAGAATATGGGTAGGCACATCAACCGGAATGTTTATTTATGATAATAAATCTGATAACCTTAAACGGTTCTACTCAAATTCTAATCCCGACTTTTTTTCGAGCCCGAATATTGACATCATGAATATTTATCATGACCGGAACAATTCAATGTGGATAGCCACAAGGTACGGGCCACTTTATAAGTATTCTTTCCAAACGGATAAACTGGAGACATATCCGTTAAGCAAAACGGATCAACAAGTACCATCCAAAATAATGGCAAGGGCATTTCACGAAGATATGTACGGAAATTTTTGGATTGGTACAAAGTCTAACGGACTTCTGTTGATGAACAAACAAACAGGCAAATATTCGAAACTCAATATAAAAAACGGTTTGCCGGGAAGCATGGTTTTATGTATAGAAGAAGATAATAACAGTCAATTGTGGCTGGGAACAAATAATGGCATTTCATCAATTAACATCAAAGACACCTCCGTGTCAAACTATAACAGTTACAACGGAGTGACCAGTAATATATCTGAAACCGCAGCAAGCTACTTCTTCAATTCGGGCGACCTTTTCTTTGGCGGGTACAATGGGTTCAACATCTTTACACCGTCAAAATTTGTTATCAACAAATACGATCTTTCACCGGTAATTAATTCTGTTCAGCTTGACGACACAATTCTCTACATCAACAATCAATCTATAAAACCTGTTATCATCAAGCACAAAAACAGCTCCATACGGTTTAGCTTCACACTTCCTGATTACAAAAAGCAATTCAGGCATAACTTCTACGTGATGCTTGAAGGGTCTGAAAACAGATGGCGCGACATTGGTTCACAGAATATGATTTCATACACAAATTTAAAACCAGGGGACTATGTGTTTAAAATAAAAGCTAGTAACGAAGCCAACATAACGAGCAATATAGCCGCAATAAAAGTAAAAATTGAAAGTGCTTTTTATCAAACTACAGCATTTAAAGCATTAGTTGTTGCATTAATATTATTGGTGCTTACAGTTATTATATATGCAATAAAAACACGACAAGAGAAATTGAAAAAAGTAATATCAGAACGTACTCAAAAACTTGAAACAGCATACAAGGAACTTCTGAACAAAAATACGTACATCAGAGAGCAAAATCGTCAAATCGAACGCCATCATAACGAGTTGGAACAAAAAGTTGCTGAACGCACACACGATCTGGAAATCGCTAAACGCAAAGCTGAAGAATCGGATCGGCTTAAATCAGCTTTTCTTGCTAACATGTCTCATGAAGTACGTACGCCGTTAAATGCCATTACAGGATTCTCAACCTTGGTATGCAATGAATCGGCCAACAACGAACGCAAGCAAAAGTATGTCGACATCATAAAATCAAATACCACTTCATTACTAAAGTTAGTTGAAGACATTCTGGACATCTCAAAAATTGAAGCCAAACAGCTAAAAATAGAAAAAGTACGCTTCGATATTAATAGCATGATCATCAACATAAACACAATTTTCCAACAAGAGATTGCATCAAAAAAAGGAAATAAAATAAAACTTCTACTGAAAAGAAACTCTGCCCCCAATACAAATCTATTATTCTACTCAGACCCCGTTCGTATTAAACAAATATTTGAAAACTTGTTGAGCAACTCGATAAAGTTTACATCATCGGGAGAAATTGAACTGGGATACAAAATTAAAAATCAGCGTATTTTATTTTGGGTATCCGATACAGGAATTGGAATTAAACCTGAAGATTTAAAATATATCTTCAATCGATTTACTAAAGTAGAATCAGACAATGCCATTTACAGGGGAACAGGGCTGGGCCTTAGCATTTCACGAAGCTTGGTTGATATGCTAAATGGTAACATCTGGGTAGAATCGGAAATTAATAAAGGCTCAACATTCTTTTTTGAGATACCGGGAGACATAGAAATAAAAACGAATCAATATCAAAGCAAAATATCTAATGCTTCCTATAATTTTTACTTTTCAGATAAAAAAATACTCATTGTTGAAGACGAGCGTTCCAACTATATATTAGTTCAATCATTTTTAATGAAAACCAATGCCAGTACCACCTGGGCCCACAATGGAAGCATGGCGATTGAACACTGTCAATCAACAAAATACGACATCATATTAATGGATATAAGGATGCCTATAATTGACGGTTACGAAACATTCAGACAAATAAGGAAGTTAGACCCACATGTACCTGTTATTGCACAAACAGCTTATGCATCGCCCGATGAGAAACAAATAATAAGAAAAGCCGGGTTCAATGACTACATCGTCAAGCCATATTCAAAAGATGACATTTTAAAGAAAATAGCTCAACTTCTTAAGACTACAGACAAAAAATTAACATGAGATATTAATAGTAATTTTTTAAGCTCATTAATGTAAAGTTTTATTTAAAATTGTGATATTTGTCAACCTAAATTACTTATTTATTCAAAAAGTCACATTCAAAATACAAACAACATGTACAAAATCCAAAACCTCAACAAAATTGACGAAAAAGGTTTACAGTTGTTTCCTGCTGACCAATACGAGATCAACAGTGAATTTACTGACCCGGATGGAATCATTCTGCGTAGTTATAAAATGCATGATATGGAACTTCCATCCTCGCTTAAAGCAGTAGCGCGTGCAGGCGCAGGTGTTAACAATATCCCAATTGATAAATGTACTGAAAAAGGTATTGTGGTATTTAACACCCCCGGCGCCAATGCTAATGGTGTAAAAGAACTTGTAATTGCAGGCCTGATGCTCACATCGCGCGATATCGCAGGAGCAATTGAATGGGCAAAATCTATTAAAGATAAGGGTGATGAAATACCTTCGCTTATTGAGGCTGGTAAAAAGAATTTTGCAGGACAAGAAGTTAAAGGCAAAACATTAGCCGTAATCGGGCTTGGAGCTATTGGTGTTTTAGTAGCAAATGCTGCCCAGGCAATTGGCATGAATGTAATTGGGTTCGACCCATACATGTCGGTAAAAGCAGCTTTAAAGTTGAGCCGTAATGTGAATGTTGCTCCAAGTATCGATAAATTATTGGAAGATGCCGACTATGTAACCATTAACATACCACAAACACCCGACACCAAAGGCTACATCAACAAAGAACGTATAGCTATGATGAAAGACGGTGTTCGGATTATGAATTTTGCACGCGGGGGGTTGGTTAACAATGCCGACATTAAAGAAGCCCTTGAAAGTGGAAAAGTATCGAAATACATTACTGACTTTCCCGATGCTGAATCGATGAACCTTCCAAACACTATTGCAGTACCTCACTTAGGTGCTTCAACAAAAGAATCGGAAACAAACTGTGCGATAATGGCCGTTGAGCAAATTAGTGAATACCTTGAAAACGGCAACATTATCAACTCGGTAAATTTCCCTCAGGCTCAAATGGAGCGTCACGACGGTGCCCGTATTCTTATAGCAAACAAAAATGTGCCAAATATGGTGAGCCAGATAACAACCATTCTTGCAGGTGCTGATGTAAACATTGCCAGTATGCTAAACCGTAACTGTAACGACATAGCCTACAATATAATTGATGTTTACCGATCTGAAGTTGATCAGGATATTGTGAACAAGCTGAAAAATATCGAAGGTATATTTATGGTTCGTATCCTGCCAAAAAAATAAAAAACTTTACGACCTGATAAATAAAAAGAGGCTCAAGGGCCTCTTTTTTTATGGTATAAATGAAACATCCCATCATTAACTAAAGCAAAATTCCTAACTTTGCCTGTACTAAAAAAAATAAAAAATGTCAGTACATAAAGAAATACGCAAAGTAACCACACACGTATTATTGGAAATGAAATTACGGGGTGAAAAAATATCGATGTTAACTGCCTACGATTTCAGTATGGCAAGGTTGGTCGACGAAGCCAGAATGGACGTTATTTTAGTTGGTGATTCGGCCTCGAACGTGATGGCCGGTAACGAAACAACCCTGCCCATTACGCTCGACCAAATGATATATCATGGCAAATCGGTGGTAAAAGGTGTGAAACGCGCATTAGTGGTCGTTGACATGCCTTTTGGAACGTATCAGGGTAATTCAAAAGAAGCTGTTCAATCAGCTATCCGGATCATGAAAGAGACGCATGCCGATGCCGTAAAACTTGAAGGCGGAAAAGAAATCATTGAATCGGTAAACCGGATTATATCAGCAGGAATACCGGTTATGGGACACCTTGGTTTAATGCCACAGTCAATTCATAAATACGGAACTTACGTGGTAAGGGCAAAAGAAGATGAAGAAGCCAAAAAGCTAATCAGTGATGCCAAACTGCTTGAAGAAGCCGGATGTTTTGCCATCGTTTTAGAAAAAATACCGGCTTCGCTCGGTGAAAAAGTTTCATCAGAGCTAAAAACACCAATAATTGGTATTGGTGCCGGTGGCGGTGTTGATGGCCAGGTTCTTGTCATCCACGATATGTTGGGGATTACCCAGGAATTTTCGCCCCGCTTTCTACGACGTTACCATAACCTTGCAGCCGAAATCAAAGGCGCAGTAGGTGCTTATATCGAGGATGTTAAATCAAAGGATTTCCCTAACGATAAGGAACAGTATTAAAAAAAAACAATCTGTTTAATAATCCATGAAAATACTTTACGAAGACAATCATATTATAGCGGTAAACAAAAGCAGTTCTGAGATTGTACAGGGCGACAAAACAGGAGACCCCCCGCTTAGCGAGATGGTTAAATCATACATTAAAGAAAAATTCAATAAACCAGGTGCTGTATTTTTGGGTGTAACCCATCGGCTCGACCGCCCCACAAGTGGTGTAGTACTTTTTGCCCGTACAAGCAAAGCCCTTGCAAGGCTTAATGAAATGTTTGCACAAAAAGATGTCATTAAGAAAACATACTGGGCTGTAGTTGGCCGCAAACCACCTCAAAACGAAGGCATTTTACAGCATTGGCTCGTACGAAATACAAAGCAAAATAAATCGTATGCTTATAACAAGCAAAAAAACGACAGTAAAGAAGCAATATTGCATTACCGTATTCTCAACCAATCTGATAAATATTACCTGCTCGAAATAGAGTTAAAAACGGGCAGGCATCATCAAATAAGGGCACAGTTAGCAGCCATAGGCTGTATAATTAAGGGCGATATGAAATATGGTTCTCCCAGGTCAAATCCCGGAGGTGGCATTCATCTCCATGCCCGTAAAATTAAATTTGTTCATCCGGTTTCAAAAAAGGAAATAAGCATTAAAGCACCTGTACCGGATGACAATTTATGGAAGTTTTTCGAAAAAGAGGAAAATAACAAAGCTCATTAAAAAAGAAGCTTCACACCCACGTTTAAACCCAATGCCCCGTATGAAAACAAGTGATGCACCAGTTCAACATCATCTGGGGTTGATGAATTGATTTGATCCTTAAATTTAATAACTGTACCATCAAGTTCTTTTCGCTTTTACGGATTAAAATAAAGAAATTTACCCACATAGTTTCGTTCAAAAACCGTAAGTAGTGCTTGCCCGAAAAGCCCAATTTCTGCGTTACGCCCTTTCTGAAAACAGTCACTTACGAAAGTAAACTCCTTGATTTTCAGAAAGACCAAGCCTTGAAATTGAACTTTTCGATTCAAGCACTTGAAAAAAAGGTAGTTTTCTTGCTGACACTAAGTAAGACAAAACCGGCTATTTCTTTTTCTT
>JAQIDF010000517.1 GCA_027858145.1 Prolixibacteraceae bacterium
ATCAGCAGCGACAAAAAAATCCACACCATTACCGAACGCGTTGGTTTCCGCACCGTTGAAGTACGGCCTAAAGACGGAATATACGTAAACGGCACCAAGGTTATTCTTAAAGGGATAAACCGCCATACTTTCTGGCCCGAAGGTGGTCGTTGTACCAGCAAAGATATATCGGTAAACGATGCCACCCTGATTAAAGAAATGAATATGAACGCCGTGCGATGCCACTACCCGCCCGATGAGCATTTCATCGAAGCCTGCGATTCCCTGGGTATTTTCTTTATTGATGAACTGGCCGGATGGCAAAATGCTTACGATACCGAAGTTGGCTCAAAATTGGTAAAAGAAATGATTGACCGCGATGTAAACCACCCTTCAATTATACTTTGGAGCAACGGAAACGAAGGCGGATGGAACTACGATATTGACCCGCTTTTTGTGAAATACGACCCTCAAAACCGTGATGTAATTCACGGATGGGCTGACTTCGATGATATCGACACGCACCACTATCCTCAGTATCAAACAGGCGTACACCGGTTCAACGATGGTGAAAAAATATTTATGCCCACTGAATTTTTACATGGTTTATACGATGAAGGCCACGGTGCCGGCCTCGACGATTTTTGGGAAAAATGGACATCATCTCCATTATTTGCCGGAGGTTTCCTCTGGGCATTTAACGATGGTGCAGTTATCCGCTCTGATTTGGCCGACTCTCTGGATTCTGATGGACAACATGCCCCTGATGGCGTAGTTGGCCCCTATCGTGAAAAAGAAGGCAGCTTCTTTACCATTAAAGAAGTGTGGGCACCCATTCAATTCGAACCGTTGATGATTACGCCTTCGTTCACTGGTGAATTTTTCATCAGCAACACATACCTATTCACCAACCTCAACCAGTGCAAAATGAATTACGAGGTTAAAACCATTCCATCACCATGGGAAAACAAAGGTGTGAAAAGCATAAACAGTGGTAAAATAACACTACCGTCAATTGCCCCGGGCGAAACACGAAAGGTTATGATAGATATACCACAAAACTTTTTTAGCGGAGATGTGCTTTCAATAACCGCAACCGACCCCCACGGTAAAGAAATTTACACATGGACATGGCCCATAAAACAGCCTGAAAAATATTTCAGCCATAAAAATATTACTTCAAATACCGGCACTGCATCGCTAAACAAAAGCGACAACAGTATTTCGCTTAGTGCCGGCGGAACACAAGTTACCTTTAACACAACAAATGGCATGATTGACAAGGTAGAAACACCTGAAGGTGTACTACCCTTTAACAACGGCCCGGTACCCATTGGGATGAAAGCCAAATTTGAAAGCTACGAGAGCCGCACCGAAGGTAACAAAGCCGTGTTTACGGCCTGGTACAAAGGTGGTATCGACTCTATTCGCTGGGTAATGCACCCCGATGGAAAACTAAAAATGCACATGATAAGCCTGAACAAAGCTACCAACGACGGAGGTTTCGACGGCGGCTATGTATCCGGCAGCATCGACCAGTGGGGTATAACCTTCGATTTTCCTGAAGAAGAATCAACAGGTATCGAATGGTTTGGTAAAGGCCCCTACCGCGTTTACCGCAACCGCATTAAAGGCACAACATACAACTTGTGGCAAAAAGATTACAACAACACCATTACCGGTGAATCATTCGCAAACCTTGAGTATCCCGAATACAAAGGATATCATGCAAACATCTACTGGGCAACCATTGGCACAAAAAACAATGTACCCATGACCTTTGCCACTGAGAACAGCAACATGTTCCTCCGTTTGTTCACACCCGTGGAACCGGCTGGTGCCTTACGCCGCTCACTACCCCATTTCCCTGAAGGTGATCTATCGTTTTTGTATGAGATTAACGCCATAAGGGCATTTAAGCCAACCAGCCAGATGGGGCCTCAAAGCGAACCATCAAGCATTCGTATAAAAAAGGGTGATGAGGGTATTTCAATGAAAATTTGGTTTGATTTTACTAGTAAGCAATAATATTTTGAAGAGATGATGATGAAGAGATTTGGAGCAATATTGTTTGTGATTTTTGTACTGGCATTTTACTCGTGCAGTGCATCAACAAATAACAACGACTGGACAAAAGATGTTGGGGCACGTTCATTCCCCAATTCATCAAATACAATTAGCGTTAACGATTTTGGAGCAACCAACAAAGGGCTTATCCTGTCAACAGAGGCCATACAATCGGCAATCGATTCGTGTGCAGCAATGGGTGGCGGCAAAGTGATTTTTGAACCCGGAATGTACCTCACAGGATCACTGTTTGTTAAGAGCAACGTTAACCTGCACATTGGTAAAGATGTTGAATTGCGCGGCGTAATTGGCCTTGAATATTATCCCGATATTGATACCCGAGTTGCAGGTATCGAAATGGAATGGCCGGCTGCAATTATCAATGTGATTGACCAGAAAAATGCAGCCGTAACCGGCGAAGGAACCATTCATGCCCAGGGACGCTACCATTGGGAGCGTTACTGGAAACTCCGCGAGGAATATACACCCAAAGGACTACGCTGGGCATCCGACTACGACTGCAAACGCGTGCGTACCCTTCTCGTGTCTGAATCGGAAGATGTTACCATTAGTGGTTTAACAATGCTTCAGGCTGGTTTCTGGACGGTTCATGTGCTTTATTCAGAGCATGTAACCGTTGACGGGCTGACCATTAACAACAACATTGGTGGCCACGGCCCATCAACCGATGGAGTTGATATCGACTCTTCATCAAAAATACTGGTCGAAAATTGCGACATCGACTGCAACGACGACAACATCTGTCTCAAGTCCGGTCGCGATTCCGACGGGCTGCGCGTTGACCGCCCTTGCGAATACATTGTAATCCGCAATTGCACCTCACACCGTGGTGGCGGCCTCATAACTTTTGGAAGCGAAACATCGGGTGAAATACGCTATGTTGAAGTGTACGACCTGCAGGCCAACAATACCAACTGTGCCATTCGCCTTAAATCGGCCTTCACACGTGGCGGCGGAGTAAACAATGTAACCATTTACAATATTGAGGCAAACAATGTGCGCACACCGGTTGAAGTGAGCTTAAACTGGAACCCTTCGTACAGCTATGCTTCACTTGAAAAAGATATGGATTCCATACCTCATTACTGGAAAGCCATGTTGAAAGAAGTGCCTCCCGAAAAAGGGATCCCAACATTTAAAAACGTGACCATCCGTAATGTGAATGCAAAAAATTCAAAATACGGGATGAACGTTGCCGGTGTAGAAGATTCATACATCGAAAATTTTTCGTGGACCGATATTAACATCGAATGCGATGAACCCGGGCGGATTATTTACACAAAAGACTGGACATTCGATAATGTTACTATTAAAAGTAAAGAAGTTGGCAAGGTAAACCTCGAAAACAATATAAACCTAAAAACGAACAACAGTAAACTATAAAATACCGGAAACTATGTACAACAATACTTTCAACCTGATTCTATTGTTTTTACTGACAAGCTTTGCAGCCTCGGCTACTGGGCACCCCGACTGGCACGATACGGTTGGCGCTAAAAGCTTTCCTGAAAAAACAAATGAATTTTGTGTAAATGACTACACCAACCAGCCCGACACGGTTATAAACTGGGCGCCGGTTATTCAAAAAGCCATTGACCAATGCAGCAATCAAGGTGGTGGTATTGTGCACTTTAAACCCGGATTATATCCTTCAGGCTCAGTGTTTATTGGCAGCAACACTAATTTCAGGGTCGATGAAGGTGTTACCCTGCAGGGAATTGCCCGTGAAGAAGTTTATCCCATTATCGACACCCGTATTGCCGGTATCGAAATGAAATGGCCGGCTGCGCTGGTTAATATCATTGATGCAGAAAATGCAGCCATTTCAGGTAATGGAACCATAGATGGTGAAGGCAAATATTTTTGGGACAAGTTTTGGGATATGCACCCCCAATATGCCAATAACGGATTGCGCTGGGCGCTCGATTACGACTGCCAGAGACCGAGACTCCTACTGGTTTCCGACTCGAAAAACATAACCATCAAAGATCTTCGCCTTGAAGAACCGGGCTTCTGGACTGTTCACATCCTTTATTCAGAAAATGTAACCGTTGACGGTCTCACCATTCGAAACAACATTGACGGTCATGGCCCAAGCTCCGATGGTGTTGATATCGACTCATCAACTCGCATTTTGGTACAAAACTGCGATATCGACTGTAACGACGATAATTTCTGCCTTAAAGCCGGCAAAGATGCCGATGGCCTCAGGGTTAACCGCCCAACCGAATACGTGGTTATACGCAACTGCGTTGCACGTGCCGGTCATGGGCTGGTAACCTTTGGCAGCGAAACATCGGGCAGCATCCGCCATATTGAAGCTTACAACCTTAAAGCTACCGGAACACTTTACGGCATACGCCTGAAATCGGCCAAAACACGTGGCGGTACTATCGAAAACGTATATATTCACGACATCGAAATGGACGATGTGTTTGTACCCATCCGTGGCACGCTTAACTGGTTCCCCAAATACAGTTACAGCAAACTTCCACCGGGAATCGATGAGGTGCCTGAACACTGGAAAACTTTATCGGCAAAAGTGAAAAAGAAAGACGGAATACCCACTTTTCGTAATTTCAGGATTGAAAATATTAGTGCAACACGCGCAGGATCGGCACTTGAAGTAACCGGCTTAAAGAAATCAGAAATTAAAAATTTCACCATTGCCAACACTTACATCGAATGTAAACGACCCGGCTATATTAACTTTGTTGAAAACTGGACTTTCGACAATGTTGAAATTGTACCGCTCTCGAACGAAGCATTAACAGAAGAAAATGCTGAAAATATAAAATGGATTAACCAATAGAAACTGAAAGCCATGCTTAAATATACACTGCAAAATAATCTTATACTGGCATTCCTGTTGCTCATATTAATAAGCACAGGCTGTTCAAACAACCAAGAACAAAGCACTACTGAGTGGCCTGAGATCACAACCAACCAAAAAACGTGGACACGCTGGTGGTGGATGGGTAATGCTCTTGACAAAGAAAGCATAACAGCTCAACTTGAAGCCTTTGCCGAAGCAGGGCTTGGTGGCGTTGAAATAACGCCCATTTATGGCACAAAAGGTTACGAAGAGCAGTTTATTGACTACCTCACCCCCAAATGGATAGAAATGCTTAGTCACACCATTGACGAGGCTGAACGCCTGGGCATGAAAGTTGACATGGTAATGGGCACCGGATGGCCGTTTGGAGGCCCATGGGTTGAACCCCAATACGCTGCCAGTAAACTAACCATTCAGAAATACGCGGTTAAAGCCGATGAAATATTTGAAAAAGAGATTGAGATTAACGATCCCAAGCAGCGCGGACTGGCAACATTACAGCATATAATTGTGTTTAACGAGAATGAAAAATTTACCGACTTAACCCCGCTTCTCAAAAATAACAAGCTTAAATATGCACCATCGGAAGACACCGAAATATACGCTGTTTTTTGTGTCAAAACCCGTCAGCAGGTTAAACGCTCTGCCCCGGGCGGTGCAGGTTACACGCTCGATCACCTGTCGGAAGAAGCATTTGAAGACTACAGCCAGCCGTTTACCGAAGCACTGAAACCTGTTCAGAATAAATTACGGGGTATTTTCAACGACAGCTACGAAGTATATGGTGCCAACTTTTCACCATCTTTTCTCGAAGAATTTAAGTCTCGCCGCAAGTACGACTTGCTGCACTACATTCCCGTACTCGACCAAAAACCCGATAATGAAACTTATGAACGCCTGTTGACTGACTATCGCGAAACAATGGGCGACATGCTACTCGAAAATTTTGCTAAAAACTGGACTCAATGGAGCCACGATAATACTTTCATTACCAAATATCAGGCACACGGTTCACCGGGTAACCTTATCGACCTGTATGCCGCAGCCGATATACCCGAGTGTGAAGTATTTGGCTCACCACATTACGACATTCCCGGATATCGTCGCGACACCAACAATGTTCGTTATGGCGACTCAAACAAAATGATGCTTAAGTTTGCCTCATCGGCAGCTCACATCCAGGGAAAAGAAATTGTCTCATCCGAATCGTTCACCTGGCTTCGCGAACATTTTAAAACCGCTTTATCACATGCAAAACCCGTTGCCGACGACCTCTTTTTAAGCGGTGTTAACCACATGTTTTTGCACGGTTCTACATACTCACCCAAAGATGAAGAATGGCCGGGGTGGAAATTTTACGCTTCAGTAAATTTTAACCCCAACAACACAATATGGAAAGATGCCGGGTATCTGTTCGATTACATTGCCCGCTGCCAGTCAGTGTTGCAAAAAGCCAGAACTGACAATGAAGTATTACTTTACTTCCCTATTCACGATGCTTATGCACATCCAAACCCACACCGCCTGTTACATCAGCTAAACATACACACCATTGATGAATGGCTGTTACCAACTTCGTTTTACAATATTGCTACCGAACTGGATACACAAGGTATTAGTTTCGACTTTATTTCTGATGATTTTTTAATGCAATCGAACATTGAAAACGGCAGTATAAAAACAGCGAAAAACACAGCATATAAAACCCTTATTGTACCCGATGCCGATGCCCTTCCGGTTAAAACGCTGCTCAAGCTTATTGAAATGAAGCAACAAGGAGCGTCGATCATTTTCAGGGGTATGCCCGAAACCGTTCCCGGACTGTTTAATTACAAGGAACGTGAAAGGGAGCTACAAAAAATTGTTGCAAAAAACAAAACCTGGATGAACACCGGTAAAACACTCATCCAACAATTGCATTTGGTTGATGTTTTTGGTGAAAACGCTTCTGATTTCGGGTTGAAAATCATCCGTAAAGAACTTAACGGCAACAAAATATATTTCATTGCCAATCACAGTAAAAACGTGGTCAACGGCTTTGTCCCATTCAATGCAAAAGCTAAATCAGCAACCCTGATGGATCCGCTGACATCGGAAACCGGAATGGCCAAAATGGAACAAACCAGCAACGGAATTGAGGTGTTGTTGCAGCTCAAACCCGGCGAAACGGTTTTCTTAAAAACCCTGTCTAATATCCCCGGTGAAGAACCATGGAAATATTATACCGAAGGCGATCCGATAAAAGTTGACCATGCCTGGAATATTGAATTTATTGAAGGTGAGCCTGAACTTCCTAAACCGCTCAAACTCGAAACACTGAGTTCATGGACTAATTTTGGGAAAGCATATGAGAATTTCTCAGGTACGGCCCGTTACTCAACAACTTTTACAATTAACGACAACCCCGAAAACGGATGGCGTATCGATTTGGGCGATGTTCGTGAAAGTGCACGGGTTTATGTAAACGACAAATATGCAGGGACTTGTTTCGCACACCCCTACTCGCTCGACATATCCGAATTTGTGGTAAACGGCGAAAACAAACTTGACATTGAAGTCACTAACCTTGCTGCAAACCGCCTTCGTGCACTCGAACGCAGCGGAAAAGAATGGAAAAATTTTTACGAGATAAACATGGTGAATATCCATTACCAAAAATTCGATGCAACCGTTTGGGACATTGCTCCTTCGGGTTTATGCAGCCCCGTTAAACTTATTCCGCTGAATAAACATTGATTATACAAATGAGTTTTTCCAAAATGTCAGATAATTAATAATAAGAGTAAAATGAATGGCTACCCCGTCTTAAGATATTGCAACTGTGGTGGTTTGTTAAATGGGACTGTTCCCAATTAAAATATTTATAGCCGGGTGCCATTCATTATTATTTATTTTTTGAATAAAAACTAACTATAATACTATGATCATCAAAGGATTCAAAATGAAACTAAAACCGGGCTTCGAGTCCGAATACAAAAAAAGGCACGATGAAATATGGCCCGAGCTTTCTCAATTGCTCAAAGACGCAGGTATAAGTGATTACTCAATTTTTCTCGACAAGGAAACCAATATTTTATTTGCTGTTCAAAAATTAACCGAAGACAATAAAAATGATGAGCTACCCAAAACTGAAATCATGAAAAAATGGTGGGACTATATGGCCGATATCATGGAAGTTAATCCTGATAATTCGCCGTTAGCCATCGATTTGGAACAAGTATTTTACATGCCATAAATTGAAAATTTTAGTATCAACAATTAAACATACCATTATGACCAGGATTACAAGTACCGTTATTACCTTACTTTTATTGATGGTTTCATTTTCAGGGGTTAAAGCCCAGAAAGCTACCAACCCTGAAGTGATTCTTGAGAAAATGCAACTGGCCAACGATTATTTTATGGAAAAATGGCCCGACGTAGGCAAAACCATTATAACCAACAAAGAACGCCCCAGCAATATCTGGACACGCGCAGTTTATTACGAAGGACTGATGCAGCTATACAGCATCGACCCCGATGAGCGTTACTACAAATATGCTGTTGACTGGGGCGAGTTTCACAACTGGGGTTTCCGAAGTGGCAATAAAACACGCAATGCCGACGACCAGTGCGCCGGACAAACTTACATCGAATTATACCAGATTGACGAGCAACCCGGGCGCATTGCCAACATTAAAGAATGCATCGATAACGTGGTTGCCGGCGAAAAAAACGACGACTGGAGCTGGATTGATGCCATTCAGATGGGTATGCCAATTTTTGCTCAACTGGGCGTTTTGTACAACGATGATAAATATTTTGAAAAAATGTACGACATGTACATGTACACCCGCAACCAACATGGCGATAACGGTCTGTTGAACCCCGAAGACAACTTGTGGTGGCGTGATGCCGATTTTGACCCTCCTTACGTTGAGCCCAACGGCGAAGATAGCTACTGGGCGCGCGGAAACGGATGGGTTTATATGGCACTGGCACGCGTTATGACCATCATTTCAGAAGATACTCCGCATTACGACCAATACCTTAGCGATTATAAAGCCATGACCAAAGCTCTTGGAAAAATACAACGCGTTGACGGTACCTGGAATGTAAGTCTGCACGACCCCTCAAACTATGGTGGCAAAGAGCTATCGGGAACAGCAATGTTTGTTTACGGTATGGCATGGGGAATCAACAATGGTATTTTGAAAGAAAAGAAATACCGCCCGATGGTTGAACACGCCTGGACAACTATGGCAATACATTGTGTACACGACAACGGGTTCCTGGGATTTGTGCAAAGCACCGGCAAAGAACCCAAAGACGGGCAGCCGGTATCCTATACTAAACAACCCGATTTTGAAGATTACGGATTGGGAGCTTTCCTGTTTGCAGGAACCGAAATGTATAAACTGATGAAAGCTAAATAGTGGAATACTGGAATAGTGGAATATTGGAGTATTGGCAATTAAAGCATGATTTTCCATTCATCCATTTTTCCAGTATTCCATCAATCCTTTTCAATTAAGCAAACATATTACGACTTAAATCGTAATAAAGGACAAATGTACATGAACACAATGAAGATTTTCTCAATAGCAATATTGATTTTATTACTAAGCTCATGCACCGCACCCAAAAGTGAAGTATATCTTTTTTCATACTTCACGGGTCGGGGCGAAGACGGCCTTCACCTTGCCTACAGCAACGACGGGCTCAATTGGCAAGCCATTAATAATGGCGGGTCAATACTCGAACCGGAAGTAGGTAAAGACAAACTCATGCGGGACCCCTGTATTGTACAGGGGTCCGATGGCCGTTTTCACATGGTTTGGACTACCGGCTGGTGGGACAAGTATATTGGTTACGCATGGTCTGATGACCTGATCAACTGGTCGGAACAAAAAACCATACCGGTGATGGAGCATGAACCCGAAGCCAGAAACAGCTGGGCGCCCGAACTGTATTACGATGAAGAAAACAACCTTTTTCATATTTTTTGGGCCACAACCATCCCGAGCCGGCATTCGCCCATTGAATTTACCGAACGCGAAAAAGGTCTCAACCATCGCATGTATGCCACATCAACAAAAGATTTCAAAACGTTTGAACCTACATCCATGTTTTTCAATACTAATTTTAGCGTGATCGATGCAGCAATCATAAAACACAAAAATGAATACGTCATGTTCATCAAAAACGAAAACCCGAATCCACCTGAAAAAAACATACGCATAACAAAATCAGACAATGCCGCAGGCCCCTATCCAACCGAAGTTTCAGAACCGATTACAGGCGATTATTGGGCTGAAGGCCCTACACCGTTAAAAGTTGGTGAGTACATTTATGTTTATTTCGATAAATACAGGGAGCACGTTTACGGTGCTGTTCGCTCAAAAGACCTGGAAAAATGGGAAGATGTATCAGACTCGTTGAACATGATAAGCGGCGCACGCCACGGTACAGCGTTTAAAGTTGATGAGGAAGTGTTTAATAATCTGCTGGATTATTTTAATTAACTTTATCATCTTCTACAAACAAAAAAATCAATTATGACTATGAAGAAATGTTTCATTATTAGTTCGTTAGTGCTTATTTCATTACAACTATCAGCACAAAAAAATCAAACAGACATTAGTTTATTCATGCGCTCCGATAGTGCAACATATCTGAGTGAAAAAAGTGAAACCTCAGGCGATTTATACAGCAGTATCGGCCACCACGGCCCGGCTGTCGAAAATGAATGGATTGGCCTGCGGCTCTATTTCGACCACAAAGCAGCTATAGATGTTTACAACAAAGTGAAACCCGGGCTCGAACTCGAAGGCGCCCGCTGGTATCCCACCTCCGAACAGCAAAAACAAGGCTGGGGAGCCGATTATTATAAAGTGGGATCTACAGTAGGTCTTGGTGGCGTTCGTTTGTGGGATGGTGAAAAAGTATTGGAACTCGACCCGGTAAGCAACCGAACAGTCCGTGTGGTTAAAGAACCAACTTGTTCATACATGGAAATGCTATCTGAAGATGTGCCGTACAAAGGAAGCAAAGTTGACATACTGGTACGTGTAACCGTTTTCTCGGGTGAACGTGAAGCCAAAGTTGAAGCTTTTGCCCTTACCGATGAACCCGTTCAATTTGTAACCGGTGTCAACTATCACGATGGCCACAAAAAACACATAGAAGACGGACTTATTGCTACCTGGGGCATACACCCCGAAGATGTTGCTGCCGAGGTTATTTCACTTGGTGCTGCCATTAAATATAACCCGGCTGATTTTGAAATAAAAAAGGACGATGGAAAACAACATTTGCTAATTTCAAAACCAACCAAACAATTATCAACATGGATATCATCGGCTAACGAAAAAGAGCCTAAAATCAACACGCTTAAAAAGCTTGTAGACTCGATGAAACAATAAATTTCAAACATATTCAAATGCCTGGTTTTATTGAATAAACCGGGCATTTATTTTTAAAAACATAACAACGCTTAACTACACTATGAGAACAAATGTATTTTCATGCTTTTTAGTATTACTAATTACCCTTTTCCTGTCTCAAAATTCCACGGCAAAAATTCAATTGCCGGCATTGGTTGGCAGTCACATGGTTCTGCAGCAAAACTCAGATGTAAAAATATGGGGTAAGGCAAATCCGGACGAAACCATTTCTTTTACAGCCGGCTGGACTGATAAAATATATACTATAAACACTTCTCCCGATAGTATATGGAACTTTGTCATCGACACGCCAAATGCCGGGGGTCCATACACTGTTACTATTGAAGGTGAAAATACCATCATATTAAGCGATATTTATATTGGCGAAGTGTGGTTGTGCTCCGGACAATCGAATATGGAAAAACCCATAGGTGAACGAAACGGTCAGCGCCCTGTTTTTAACCACGAAGAAGAAATTAATAACGCCAACCACCCACAAATCAAGCTTTTCAAAGTGCCAAAGCGTAAAAGCCTGCATCCGGCCAACGATATTGAAAGCGAGTGGCAAACCTGCACCCCGCAGAATATCGATAAACTAAAATTCACGGCTGCCGGTTATTTCTTTGGTCGTGAACTACACCAGAAACTTGACGTACCAATTGGCCTTATTGACGCAACATGGGGCGGTTCACGCATTGAGTTATGGACACCGGCTGAAGCCTTTGGAATGGTTGATGGTCTCGATTCACTTGCAGCGGCTGCACAAATACCCGGAAAAAAAGCCGAGGGATTAGTCCCATCGATATTCTACAACGCCATGGTGGCACCGCTCACTAATTATTCCATAAAAGGTGCCATTTGGTACCAGGGCGAGTCGAACCTGATGGACATCAACGATGGTCTGCGTTACGAGGTCAAACAAAATGCCATGATTAAGGGCTGGAGAAACGCCTGGAACAAACCGGAAATGCCTTTCTACTATGTTCAAATAGCACCGTACCGTTACTATATCGATCGTCAAAAACGGGTCAACTCGCCCAATGAGCTACCACTTTTATGGGAAGCCCAAACCCGGGGACTGCAAATGCCCAACACTGGCATGGTGGTTACAACCGACCTGGTTGACGACCTCAGCGACATACATCCCCGAAATAAACTGGATGTGGGGAAACGTCTGGCAAACCTGGCATTAGATAACACCTATCAACTTGAGGGCATTAAAAGTGAAAGCCCTGTTTTCGAAAAAGCAAAATTCAGGAAAAACAAAGTTATACTATCGTTTAAAAATACGTATGGCAAACTTTCCGCAAAAAATAACGCCCCCCTCACCTACTTTACTATTGCCGGAAATGACCGAAAATTTGTAAAAGCAAAAGCTAAAATCAAAGGCGACAACGTAATAGTTTATAACGAAGAAATAAAGAATCCGGTAGCCGTCCGGTTTGCGTGGGACGAAGAAGCACAGCCCAACCTTTTCAATGCGGCCGGTTTGCCGGTAGTTCCGTTCAGAACCGACAACTGGGCAATGCCTTTAAACGACAATAATAGCACTGTTTCGTTTTTATTTGGAGAAATACGGGGCAATATTGGACAATACCCAATTCACGAAAACATTGAATATACCAACAACCGGGGGTTCGGTTTCGATTTTAACAATAAAGAAGAAGTAACAATTATTGAAGGCGAAAAAGGCTATTGCACAGCCAGCGTACCGTTTTATTTCTCGGTAAAAAAGCCCGAAGGTAATTACGAGGTTGAAATCACCTTTGGAAACCCCGAAAAAGCTTCAAAAACAACGGTTAAAGCCGAAGCACGCCGTTTGATGCTCAAAAACGTTGAAGCTGAAAAAGGCGAAATCCTTATCCGGAAATTTATAGTAAACGTACGTTCACCCAAGATTGACGAAAACCGCTCGATAAATCTCAAAGCACGCGAGGCAAATTACATGAACTGGGATAACCGCCTTACGCTTGAATTTTCCGGCGAAAACATCGCCATTCAGAAAATACGCATCAAACCGGTTGAAAAAATTAAAACTGTATTTCTGGCCGGTAATTCAACCGTTACCGACCAGGATTGTGCCCCCTGGGCTTCGTGGGGACAAATGATTACACACTACTTCAACAACGAGGTTGTGGTGGCAAACTTTGCCGAATCGGGTTCTTCGCTGGCAGCCTTTAAAGGTAGAAGGAGGCTCGACAAAATTGAATCGGTCATGCAACCCGGCGACTACCTGTTTATTGAATTCGGGCATAACGACCAAAAACG
>JAQIDF010000010.1 GCA_027858145.1 Prolixibacteraceae bacterium
TTTTTTTAAATCGGTAAGTTTGGTTATAGTTGATGGGATAACACCGCTTAAACATCCGCCAAAAGAGAGTTCTTGTAGTGCAGTAAGATTGCCGATCTCAGGCGCTATACTTTGCGACGAAAGCGTTGGTATGGGAGAACTTATGGCCAAACGAATAACACGATCATTCATCGTTAATATGCCGGGCCATGTCCAAACTGGTTTTGTTAAATCCCAATTTGTAACCTCGTATCCACCTATCGCATTATGCACCGCTACTAATGCTAACGAATCTTGTTCGGTTACTCTCGGAGGTGTTGGAGATATAACCACTGGTCTGAATATATTTGTATAAAATTTAAAATTACTGATGCCTATACGATCACTATTATTCAGCAAATAATACCCATTGTAAATCCCGTTCCAACCAAAATTCACGTGGTAATAACCACGACTGTCATAGCCATCCAATACAAGCGCATGCCCCACCGGTTTTCCATTTAGCTCTATATATACAGGACGCTGATGTTCCAATTCATTTTTAATGTAAAAATTATCCGGAATGGCATTTCCGGTATAAAACTTAAAATGTTCTTGTAAAGGATTGGCAAAACCTATATTAGGAACGCTACCGTATGGACTTCCACAATACTGCATTTCCATAGCCTGGCCTACATGTAACGATAGAAGCGTATTATCTGAACTGTAATCTGCATTTTCGAAATCGGCGCACAGTTCCCCGTATTTAGCATCGGTGTAACAATGTGAACCATATCCTTTTATTGGCTTTCCAAGTCGAGCTGCATGATACAGCATAATTTGAGTTACAGCCGTTGCAATGCACCCGGTTGGACAATTACCCAATTCGGTGTGTTGGTATTGATTTAGCCTGATTCCGTAGGCATCTAATAAAGCGGGTACAATTGGAGTACCAGCTTTTAAGGGCGTGGAAACGGGATTCATAAATGTTAAGGAATCTTCGTAGTAACTCATTAATGCACGCAATTGTGGTGGAATATTTTCTGCCTGAAAAGTTGCTTCTTCCGAATATCCTACCACTTTATAAGTATTATGGCTTTGTGCTACTATGGCAAAACCTTTGCCCGGTTGCTGAAATACAAATAATGGAGTTTTTACCTGATCCGGAGATTGATAGCTTTGGGTTATTGACGAAACAGTAGCAGCACTTTTTAGACTTGATTTAGATTGCTGACGTGCATTAAGAAAGTCAACTGCGTAATTTTTTGCAGCCTGGTTTTCAGTATTCTGCGAAAATGCTGGCATACATATCATCAGGATTAACGACAAGATTGAAATTCTAGTTGCCTGCCAATATTTCATTTTGAATAAAAATATTTTCATAGTTAGTCGTTTATCTGGCAATTATTTTTTCAACCTTATGTGCATCTCCAATTCGTACTGAAACGAAGTATGTTCCGGATGTTAGATTGGTGTTAATGCGGGTACTTTCTGAAATGTATTCCTGATGAACTGTTTCGCCGTTGATGTTGAATATCCTTACAAGCGCTTTTTTACCTTCAGTAGGAGGAATTTTTATATGAATAAAATCGGTTACCATAGTAGGGTAAACCTGAATATTTTCAATTTCCCCATCAGTTGGGTTTTGTGGTATTCTGGCCACTTTCAAATTAAACGAAGTTGAAGCTCTGCATTTGTTGTTATCAATAACTTTTAACGAAAGATCATCACCTATATTTGGAGTAAAAATTACGATATCATTAGTCGATACCACTTCTCCGTTAAGCATCCACTCGAATAAATACGGGCTTATACCTCCTTCAACATCATATCCCATCAGGCCCAAAACCACAGGAATACCTTCTGGAATTTCTTCATCGAATAAGGCAACCACTTTAATGGGCTGGTCAGCTTGTTTGGGCATATCCATTTTTACTACTGTTTGGGCAGCTATGCTATTCAATGTAAACACTGAAACGAGAAACAGGAATGTTTTTATTGTTCTCATTTTTTTAATTTTTTGCGATTACTAACCGAAACCCGGGAAAGTGAAAATATCCTTCATATAGGAAACCCGGATGTTTTATACCGGTATATTCCGTCTCAATTATGTTTGGAGGAAGATTATTTCGATAGTTTATAGAACAATCATCCTGATTCGTACGACAGTCTCCACCACGAATAACTTTTACTGTTCCAGTTGCAGGCCCTGTTGGATTGCTTAATTCTGCCGGAGGAGCAGGATCAAGGTAAGTCCACCCTTCATACCAATCGCTACACCATTCACTTACATTTCCAGTCATATCGTATAAACCAAGTTCATTTGGCATTTTCAAGGCTACATTGTGTCTTTTTCCTTCCGAGTTTCCCCAATACCAAGCTACTTCATCAATATAAATACTACCGGCATAAACTCCCCCAATATCCTTTTTCCCTCCTACTGCAGCAATTTCCCATTCAGTTTCTGTTGGCAATCGTAAATTGTAATCAATTAATTCGTTGATTTTTGGAATAAATTTCTCAGTAATATTTTCCCAGTTCTCATATACCGGCAGATCTGTAGAATTGGTTTCGCTTTCAATGGGCAAACTCCCCATAACTGCTCTCCATTGAGCGTTAGTAATTTCTGTTTCCGAAATAAAATAACTATCCATGTATAAATTAGTGCTGTGATTTCCCATTATAAAGAAAATGGTAGTATCCATACTCACCGGCAATAGCTTAAAAGCTACTCCATTAATTTCAAATTCTATTTTTGAAACACCTGACTGCTTAATTTTTATTTCTTTCGTTTTGTCACCCCCTGAAATGTTAATAGTTGCTTCTCTTAAGAATTTTTTATTTGTAGATGCACCAATGATGAATCCAGTAGAATTATCGCCTTCTGATGCAGATAATGAAATCCAATCAGCCGAGCATGCAGCCTCCCATTTTGTATTGGTATTTACCACCACCAAACTGGCATCTTTTTCGGCTGTGAAATTGATAGTTGTCAGCGAAAGATCCAAAAAATCAACTACAACTGTTGGATTGTCCGGATCTGAAGGATCATCGGGATCAACTGGTGAAGGATCATCACCTTTTCCACATGAAGCCAATAAGAGCATAAGGACATATAAGAAGGCTAGTTTTGATTTCATATAATAAATCGCATGTGTTTAAAATTAAAATAAATAGTGCAAGAGTGAAGTGTTTTTTAGCCACTAGATGTAACACATTCAGTGAATTGTTATAGCTAAAAATCACATTACACCAAATTTACAAAGAATATGTCCGTGGAGAGCAAAATTGAACTGATGGTGACTATTTTATAATAATTCTAAATAGCAAATTATGTAAATTTTCTTCTGTGGTTTTTATATTTGAATTGATTTCTAATTGGCACTAAACATATCTTATCCTTCCATTTTGAAGTTAGGTGCAAAGAGCATTATGAGAAATTAAAAAAGATTTGAGAAACCAGGAAGAATAAAAAAACAGGGTCACAGTTCAAAGAACTGCGGCAGTAAGGGGATAAAATTATCAATGCCCAACCTGGCCAATTTACGCTACAGCTTCCACTTGATTGTTACTTGTCATGACCAACAGTTGAGAGTATGAGGAAAAACAATTATGATAAAAAT
>JAQIDF010000013.1 GCA_027858145.1 Prolixibacteraceae bacterium
ACCTTAAGAGTAATTACAAGTTAGATTTTGAATTCTGTTAATACTGGACACTACTTATGTTCGTTGAACCGCCGTATACCGGCCGGTATCCCGATGTACATCGGGAGTGGTCTCGAAGCTAGTTCGGGATAAATAGTGAGAGGAGGTCACTGAGCATTGTCGAAGTACGCACTGGCGGGGCTACAATCCCGTCAGCCGTCTACTCCTTTAGATTGTGCTTAGTAATTTTTATTAATCAAATAGTATTTAATATTTTTTAGTTCAATATCATATGTTGAGTCCGTCATTACTTCCATATTGTCATACAATAAAATAGTGTCATTTTTATTTATTACACTTAAGTATTCATGGGCTGAATATTTTTCTGGTTTGAGTCTGAACAGAATATAGTCACTCGAATAAAGTGGGCCAATAAAATCTGTATCAATTGCATAATACTCATATTGAAAATTCTGTATTTGGCCAGTCTCTGGTTCAAAACTTACAATACCCAAATCGTTTTTCAAAGAGTCAAGTATTTGATATTTCCCATTTATTGTAAATGTTCTTGAAATAATTTCATATCCACCACCTCCACGATTTGAAATAAATTCAGGTTCAAGAACTTTAATATAGTCAACATGGCTTTCAACTTTGCCATCATTATTTTTACAAATTATTGAAATTGATTTTTTGAATAAGTCATAAGTGAAGTGATACTTTTTCTCTTTTTCTCGCTCAAAAATGTTGTTTGAGAATGTACAACCAATCTGATGTTCAGTATTCCAAATATTAAATCCGAATCCTTCATGATTATTCAGACTTGAACCAACAAATAAAGTGTCATTTTTCAAATTACGTTTATGAATTGTCAATTCTGAAATTTGAAGAATTAAATTCTTAGATAAATATGCAGAATTAGATTCTTTAATTTTATTCACATATTTTTCAGGAAGCCAAACACCTCCGAATGTATTTACAAAATCGTTTAAACTAAGGCTGTTTTCAGTTTGTAATTCTTTTTTCTCGGGTTCTGTTTTATCTGAAAGAATAAACCAAAAAGGAAGCAGTATAATAATCAATATTTTATTCATTTTCAGTTATTTTTCTCATTTACGTAGACCGCATTTTTATTAAGCACAACGGTTCGCAAATATATTGTATATATACGTAATTATGTCCGCTTTTTGGGCTTCTTTTTTTCTTTCTCAGTTGGATGATCGGACATTAAATGGTCGAGCGGACTTTGTATCTTGTCAATGTTCGACTGGCTGAGATGTGAATATATCATCGTTGTTCGTATGTCTTTGTGTCCCAACAGTTGTTGCACATAGCGGATGTCGGTGCCTGCATCAAGCAGGTGGGTGGCAAAACTGTGCCGCAGGTTGTGTACGCTTCCTTTTTTCGATAACCCACTTTTTTCAAGCGCCCTGCCCATTACCTTCTGCAGGCTTCCTGTGCTGTATGGCATACCGGCTATTTGCCCTTCAAATATATAATCAGTTGATGGATATAATGCTTTATAATGTTCTAATAAATTGAAAATTGAGAGCGGAAGCATTACCATGCGGTCTTTTTTGCCTTTCCCATTTTCAACAAGTCCTGATAATCTATCTCCGCTGGATCCTGGTAATCGTGGTCGCGAATAAAACCAAAAAAAGCATGTCCATAATTTTTTATGGTGTTTCTTGTAAATGAACATCAAACAAAAGTTGATGTTGCAGTTTTTGATGGCATAAGAGGTTGTTTTGTTATTATTAGAGTACTAAACTAATAATTATTGTTGAATAAAGCAAATGAATATCAATTGACAATCTCACTTGATATTTCAGGTTTACCCCGTGAAATGTGACGTTAGGAACAAATTTCACAGGGGGTTTAGGATTTGAACTCCAGAAAACGAGCATCCAGCTACCAATGACTAATTTACCAATGACTAATTTACCAATGACCAATTCACTAATGACTAATTTACAAAGTTAGACATGTGACATATAATTATAGATTTCATACTCGTTTACCGGGTTAGGAAACCCGGCGTCCTATTAGCGCGAACTCGGGTTGTTAGTGGCAGGGATAGGAGCGGCATCCTTTTGTGGAGTTTACGGAACAAAAGATACAGCGGATAGCCCGGTGGACGCCGCCTGTATCGGAGTGGGGGAGTTGTAGTGGATAATGGTGTTTTAAAAAATAATGTAGTTGAAAATGTGATGGCGGCGGGCAGCCACCCCAATTAATTGTAAAAAAAAAGACTGCCTTTATGTGAGGCAGCCTTTTGGTATTTTAAAACTTTGCATTTTTGCTTATCAAATAGTGATCGGCCAGTACCAGCGCGGCCATGCTTTCAACAATGGGCACTGCACGGGGCAGTACGCACGGGTCGTGACGGCCTTTGGGATTCACGGTTGTCGCGTTTAAATCTTTGTCGATTGTTTTTTGCTCTTTAAGCAAGGTAGCAATCGGTTTAAAGGCAACTTTCATGTAAATATCCTGTCCGTTTGATATTCCGCCCTGAATTCCGCCTGAATTGTTGGTTACGGTTTTCACTTTTCCGTTTTCGTTTACAAACACATCGTTGTGCTCGCTTCCGCTGAGCTTTGTGCCATTGAAGCCCGAGCCGTACTCGAAGCCTTTTACGGCGTTGATGCCCAGCATGGCAAAGCCCAAATCGGCATGCAACTTATTAAAAACGGGGGCTCCCCATCCGGCAGGTACGCCTGTTACCACACATTGAATGGTGCCGCCCACGGTGTCGTGGTTGCGACCGGCTTCTTCGATGCGGGTAATCATTTTCTCTGCTGTTTGCGGGTCGGGACAGCGAACAATATTGGTTTCAGTTTTTGATAAATCGAGGTCGGTATACGGTTTGTCCATCTCGATTTCGCCAACGCTGTTAACAAAAGCCTGAATATTGATGCCGAGCTTGCTCAACAATTGTTTGGCAATGGCTCCGGCAGCAACGCGTGCAATGGTTTCACGGGCCGATGACCGACCACCTCCACGATGGTCGCGTACCCCGTATTTTTGGGCGTACGTGTAATCGGCATGCGATGGCCTGAACACGTTTTTCAGGTCGTTGTAATCGTTCGAATGCTGATCCTTGTTTTTAATAAAAAAACCAATGGGCGTGCCGGTTGTTTTACCTTCGAAAATACCCGAGAAAAACTGAACAGTATCCGTTTCATTTCGTTGGGTAGTGATTTTCGATTGACCGGGTTTACGCCTGTCGAGTTCGGACTGGATAAGATCGAGGTCGAGTTCGAGCCCGGCAGGGCATCCGTCGATGATACCACCGATTCCGGCTCCGTGCGATTCGCCGTATGTTGTAAGCTTAAAGAGTTGTCCGAACGAATTCATTACAAAAGTATTAGCAGTTACAACCCGAATCGTTTGAAGAGCAATCGCCGTCGTCGCAATTACCGTCGTCGCATCCACAGCCGGCAGCAGGTGCTAATTCTTCGGGAGTAGCATCACGAACTTCGATAACATCGCCTTCGAAATGTAGGTTCATGCCGGCTAACGGGTGATTGAAGTTCATTTTGATTTTTTCATCTCCAACACTTTCAATAATTCCATTAAGACGTTGACCATCGGCAGTTTGCATAGGAATGTGTGCGCCCGGGATGAAACGTTCTTCCTCAAAAACACCGTCGGCCATAAAAATACTTTTGTCTAATTCAACAATAGCATCTTCGTTAACTTCACCGTATGCATCTTCGGGTTTCAGCATCATATCGTATGTGTCGCCTTGTTTTTTACCTTCAAGGTTGGTTTCGAATCCGGGTATCATTTGACCAATACCATAAATAAACTGTAGTGGTTTATCGGCTGTTGTTTGCTCAATTACATCACCAGTTTTATCATTTGCCCTTAATGTGTAGCTAAGGGTAACCATCTTGTTGTTTGAAATTGTCATTATTGTTATTTTAATATTCACTGCAAAAGTAAGTATTTTGATTTCCCTTACAATTAAATAATCAATGGGATTTAAGGACTTAAAGGATTCTTAACTCAAAAAGTTAAGAAAATGGGGCGTAATAAAAAAAAAGCCCGTTCTTTTTGTTTATTTATGGATAATAGCGTATAATTGCATTGGAATAAACAGAGTACGTATAAATACACACACGACTACATTTCCTATATTTTATTTAACCAATCAAAAATCTTTTATTAAAAAGAGGTCATTTACGGCCTAAAAATTATTACTATGTACGATATTTTAGAACTCAACAAAAAGTTAGTTTCTGATCTACGGGAAATAGCTAAAGAGCTGAATATTAAGCGTGTTGAGAAGATTAAGAAGCAAGAGCTTATTTATAAAATTCTTGATACGCAAGCGATTTTAGCTTCGGAAGGCAAACTTAAAAAGAACCAGGCTTCAAAGAATCAAACTTCTAAGAACCAACCTTCAAAAGATTCAGAACAAAAGAAATCAGACTTACAAAATAAGGCTGAATATCAGGACGATAAGCGAAAAAGAACACGTTTAACAAAAACCCGTGACGAAAAAGTTCAGATAAAGAGCAAAGAAAATAAAAACACCGAAGAAACGGTGTTAAAAGATGCACCTAAGGTAAAGGAACAAAAGCCTGAACAAAAGCCTGAACATAAGCCAAAAGCCCATAAACAGGATAAAGGTCAAAATAAAAATGATGCTCCTTTAAAAGCCAATGATAAGGTGAAAGGTTCACTGCAAAATCAGAACCCAAAACAAAATCAGAACCCTGCTCAGGATCAGAACCCTAATCAGGATTCTTTTCAGAAGAATAAGAATCAGGGACCTCAAAAAAATCAACCAAATAGCCCGTCAGGCAATCAGCCAAACAGGCCACAAAACAATCAGGATCGCGGACCGAGAGATAATCGTCAGCAAAATGATCGCGGACAAGATCGTCGCAATCAGAATGATAACCGGAACGATAATCGTCAACAGCACGATTACCAACAAAAAAGAAATTTTAAAGGAAATCAGAACCAGGAAAAAACAATTTTTGATTTTGAAGGCCTTATCACTAATTCCGGTGTTCTTGAAATGATGCCTGATGGATATGGTTTTCTGCGTTCATCTGATTATAATTACTTTAATTCGCCCGATGATATTTATGTATCACAGTCGCAAATCAAATTGTTTGGTTTGAAAACCGGTGATACCGTAAAAGGCACTATCCGTCCGCCTAAAGAAGGCGAGAAGTATTTCCCGCTGATTAAGGTACTGGAAATAAACGGACGTCCGCCGGAATTTGTACGCGACCGTGTGCCGTTTGACCATCTGACACCGCTTTTTCCGGAAGAGAAATTTACAATTACAGGAAATGGAACAAGTACACTTTCAACCCGTATTGTTGATTTGTTTGCCCCTATTGGTAAAGGTCAGCGTGGTTTGATTGTGGCTCAGCCTAAAACCGGTAAAACGGTACTGCTTAAAGAACTTGCCAACGCAATTGCCGATAATCATCCCGAAGTATACATGATTGTACTACTTATTGACGAACGTCCGGAGGAAGTTACCGATATGGCACGCAGTGTAAACGCAGAGGTTATATCATCAACATTTGACGAACCGGCCGATAAACACGTAAAAGTGGCTAATATTGTGTTGGAAAAAGCAAAACGTTTGACCGAATGTGGTCATGATGTGGTTATTTTGCTCGATTCGATTACCCGTTTGGCACGCGCTTATAATACAGTTCAGCCTGCATCTGGTAAAGTACTTTCGGGTGGTGTTGATGCCAATGCCCTGCACAAACCAAAACGTTTCTTTGGTGCAGCCCGTAACATTGAAGAAGGTGGTTCGCTTACCATTCTTGCAACAGCACTTACCGAAACCGGTTCGAAAATGGATGAAGTGATTTTCGAAGAATTTAAAGGTACCGGTAACATGGAATTGCAGCTTGATCGTCGCTTGTCGAACAAGCGTATTTTCCCTGCAGTGGATGTTACATTATCGAGTACACGACGCGAAGAATTGCTTATTCATAAAGCAATGCTCAATAAGATTTGGATTTTACGTAACTACCTTGCCGATATGAATGCTATTGAAGCAATGGAATTCTTACGCGACAGGTTGTTAAAAACGAAGACCAACGAGGAATTCATTATTTCGATGAATAGCGAGCGATAGAACAATACAAATTAAGATATAAAAGATCTGCTTCATTTTATGGGGCAGATCTTTTTTTTTGTTCCTGATTTACGGCTGTCTACTGTCTCATGTCTATAATCTAACGATCTATTGTCATTAATTCTAATAAAAAAATCTGCCCCGAAAACACGAAGCAGATTTCTTAATATTTTGAGATGATGAATTACCATGCGAAAAGCGGATAATCTTTCATTGTATCATTTACTTTTATGCGAACAGAGTTTATTACATTCTCATCTTCGAAAGAGGCAATGGCCGTATCGATCATTTCTACAACCAAAGGCATTAAGTCTTCTTTTACACCACGGGTTGTAATGGCCGGTGTGCCCACCCTGAGCCCTGAAGTCTGGAACGGTGAACGGCTGTCGAATGGTACCATGTTTTTGTTCACAGTTAAATCGGCATTTACTAGTGCATTTTCAACTTGCTTGCCGGTTACATCGGGGTATTTGGTGCGTAAATCAATGAGCATCGAATGGTTGTCAGTTCCACCTGAAATTACTTTATATCCCTGGTCAACAAAAGCCTGTGCCATAACTTCGGCATTGCGTTTTACCTGCGACTGATAAACTTTAAACGAAGGATCGAGCGCTTCGCTAAACGCGATGGCTTTAGCTGCAATAATATGCTCAAGTGGACCGCCTTGTTGTCCGGGGAAAACGGAAGAGTTAAGCAACGATGACATCTTGCGTACCACGCCTTTTTTTGTTTTTATTCCCCATGGATTTTCAAAATCTTTGCCCATAAGTATGATACCGCCACGTGGCCCGCGAAGGGTTTTGTGTGTTGTTGATGTAACAATGTGTGCATACTTTACAGGGTTTTCCAGCAGCTCAGCAGCAATTAATCCGGCAGGGTGGGCCATGTCAACCATAAAAAGGGCACCAACCTTATCTGCAATATCGCGCATGCGTTTGTAGTCCCAGTCGCGTGAGTAAGCCGAAGCACCACCAATAATCAGTTTAGGCTTTTCTTTAATTGCCAGTTCTTCCATCTCATCGTAGTCTACAAGGCCATCTTCTTCAGTAACTTTGTATGCTACAGGGTTGTAAAGAATACCCGATGAATTAACCGGTGAACCGTGTGATAGGTGGCCGCCGTGCGACAAGTCCAATCCTAAAAATGTGTCGCCGGGTTTTAATACAACGCTTAAAACGGCAGCATTGGCCTGTGCGCCTGAGTGGGGTTGTACGTTGGCATATTCAGCTCCGTATAGTTGTTTAATCCGGTCGATGGCCAGTTGTTCGGTCATGTCAACAAACTGACAACCACCGTAATAGCGGTGTCCCGGATATCCCTCGGCATATTTATTGGTCATTACCGAGCCCATGGCTTCCATAACTTGCTCGCTTACAAAGTTTTCAGATGCAATTAGCTCAATGCCACTTAACTGACGGTTTTTTTCTTTCGAGATGATGTCAAAAACTAAAGTATCACGTTTCATTCTTTTAATATTTAATGTGCGATTTTATATGCTGGAAATAAAGCCACAAAGATAAATTTTTTAGAAGATTTATTTTAGAATGTTTATGACAAATGTCAATATAAAAAAAGCAAAGCCCTGCAAACTGGTTGCAGAGCCTTGCCCGTAGGTTACTATTATATGGGTTTACTCTTATTCAAGGTAGGGTTTTACAAACTGTCCGTCGCGGTCGCGTAGCTGTCCTAAAACGATAAGAATAATGTCAATTACAACCCAGATACCAAAACCACCCAGGGTAATGAGCATTAAAATACCGGTGCCAACTCTTCCGAGGTAAAAACGATGAATTCCAAAAACACCGACAAATACACATAGTAAAAGAGCTGTCAGCCACTTGTAATTTAATGTCTGATTTCTTATAGCATCGGGTTGTGTTGTTCCACATTCAGGACAAACAGCGACTCTTGATTCGATTGCCGCTCCGCAGTTAAAGCAATATTTTTCATTTTCATTTCTCATTGCAGTATTTTTTTAGGTTATTATGTGTCAAAGGTGATTGTATTCTCAAATTTAAACAATCTACATTGGATTAACTACTTTATTTTATCGGTAAAAGGCCGTAAATATTCCGTGGTTTTCTTAAAAGTCGACCGACAAACCAAATTCAACCGAAAAAAGATCGTGTCCCGGGGGAGCTATAACCCCACTGTCGTTTTCTTCCCACCAGGTGGTTGAATAACCCAACGAACCGAAAACACGATAATAATCAAGTCCCCTTCCTTTACGAATTCTGTATTCTGCCCTGATTTGTGAGTACCATGTATAATCGTATATCCCATCGTTTTTGAAATCAAGGAGCGGGTAGTCGTAAACATCTCCGGTTTGATGCCGGTAAACATCACCAAATATTTGTAAGGAATCACCTGCCAGATCATTGGTTCCGTGAATAATCAAGCGGTTATCGAATTCAACTTTTAAATCGGGAATGGCCATGTTGGTTACTTTAAATCGGAATTCACCCGAGTTAGGGGGAAGATAAAATCCCAGGTTGGCACCGTCGTGCGTGTAGGTCATATCAACAGGACGTTCAGAACCAAACGTGTTGAAATCAGATTCGGGATAATGCGTATATACAAATGGTGTTACCCGTGTATAACTAATTTGTGTTTGTGTAAGCGGAATAAGTTCCGAAAGTAATGAACTGTTCCATCCCCATTGCCAGGCATAGCGGTTTCGGGGCATTTTTAAAAGGTTTTCCCGTTCTACAAAACTAAATTCATCAACAAATACACTAAACCAGGTTTTTCCAAATGTTGGAAACTTAAGAGCCATGTTCAGGCTCATCGATAAATTATCGTGGTCGCCAACATCAATTTGGACAAAGTGAGGGAATACAAAAGGCATAACATAACCCAGTTCCATTCTTTTCGACCAGATATTTCCGCCGGTAAACATGAATTGCATGAATTTAAAAGGCGTAAATTCAATCATGTGCAGTGTGAGCATTTTCTGAACATTTCCCAGATCGTATTCATAAATGTTTTTTTTGTATCCTGAACGTTGATTTCCGTAATGAAAAAGCGAACCAACAAGCATCGAGTAGCTGATCCAGTCGTTGGGTTTTATCAGCAAATCGACGCCATGAAACCGGCGTGCATGAGCCGAAAGGTTCAGGTTGTTGTTAGAATAGCCCCACGAACGGCGGTTGTTGTGAAGGCTTATGCGCAGAGCATTGTCAAACCACGAGCCACTGAACTCGGTATGATAAATCATCCCGGCAGTGAGTTCGTTTTGCAGCGGGCCGCCTTCGCCCGATGTTGCAGAGGTTTTTACATGTGCCCACATCGTTTCATAATCAAACTGATAGGGATGAAAAGCATAGCCAATATCCTGATGGGGGAAATGTACTTCTCTGTTTTTTACGTAACTGTCAAAAAAGAGGTCAGGGGCCAGACGGTCAATTGATGCGCCCATGCCTGCAAAGTAGCTGATGTGTTTTCCTAAATCGCCGCTGATAAATGGTTCTACAATTGAAGATGTTGAATAAGTGCCATTGTCACCGGTTCCAATTCTTCCACCCACATTTGCAGACGCTCCGAATACCGTGTACATGTTTTCCGACTGATGCTGTTTTATCATAAAAGCATTAACCGGACGTGTAAAGTCGCTCAGGTAATTATTGATGATTTTCCTTTCGCGTATCGATATATCATCTGTCGCTGAAATACGAGTCAGGTAATCTATTATCATTCCTTTTGAATACGGCCGGGCAACAGGCAAATAGCCGATGTTTCCCTTGGTTTCATAAAAATCGAGCAGGCTGTAAACTGAATTATTTAGCGGAATGGTTTTATTCAACAATGGAATGTTGGAAAACGTGTTCTTGTGTTCATTTATGTTACTCGTTGTGTTTTGCGAAAAAAGTTGCATCGTGAGAATAACAAATGCAACAGCAAGGGATACTCTTGAAAAAAAAATCATTGTGCTTTTTTTGATGGTTTTGTATTGTTGTGTATAGCTATTATACAAAAATAAGAAATTGTTCATAGAATAAACATTTTATACATTCATGTTTTATCTTCTGGGAAAATACCTTATTTTACAGCTTTATTCAAAAATCAAAACTATTAATCGAATGGACAACAAATTTACGATCCTAATCATCTCTCTTTTTTTTGTTTTTCTGGGTATAAAAACAAACGGTCAAGGGCCGTATCCGTTTAATAATCCCGAATTACCTGTTGATGAAAGAGTGGATGATTTAGTGAACAGGATGACGCTTGAGGAGAAAGCTTCTCAAATGATAAATGCATCGGCGGCAATACCCCGCCTCGGAATTCCTGAATATGACTGGTGGAGCGAAGCGTTGCACGGATTGGCTCGTTCAGGCGAAGCTACGGTGTTTCCTCAGGCTATAGGTATGGGCGCTACTTTTGATGAAGAACTGGTTCATCGGGTTGCTTCAACAATATCGGATGAGGCACGGGCTAATTATAATGCAGCAGTTGCAAAAGGGTATCGTTTAAAGTATTCAGGATTAACTTTCTGGACTCCGAATGTGAATATATTCAGAGACCCGAGATGGGGGCGCGGACAGGAAACCTATGGCGAAGATCCCTACCTGATGGGCGTTATGGGGAGTGCTTTTGTTAAAGGACTTCAGGGCAATGACCCTAATTACCTGAAAACAGCAGCATGTGCAAAGCATTATGCTGTGCATAGTGGCCCTGAAAAGTTAAGACACGAATTTGATGCCATAGCTTCAAAACAAGATATGTACGAAACCTATTTACCGGCTTTTGAAATGTTGGTTGATGCCGGTGTTGAATCGATTATGGGAGCTTATAACCGTACTAATGGTGAATTATGTAATGCCCACGATTTTTTGATGAACGAAGTGTTGCGTGAGCAATGGGGTTTTGACGGGCATTATCTGACCGATTGCGGCGCACTTGTTGATTTTTATGAAGGGCACAATGTGGTTGATGATTCAATTGAAGCGGCTGCATTGGCTGTAAAGTATGAAGTGAATTTAAATTGCGGTGAAGTTTACCTGAATATCCCTAAAGCAGTGGAAAAAGGATTAATTACAGAGGCTGAAGTGGACAAGGCCTTGAAACCTTTACTGAAGACTCGCTTCAAGTTGGGTCTTTTCGACCCGGCAGGCATGTCGCCTTACGATGATATTACTTATGAAACCGTTAGCCTTGAGCAAAACCGTGAACTGAGTTATGAGGCAGCATTAAAATCATTGGTATTGCTTAAAAATGATGGTGTTCTCCCATTGAAGAGTGATCTACACAAATATTTTGTAACTGGCCCTAATGCTTCAAATCTCGAAGCAATGCTGGGTAATTATTATGGTGTAAATTCAAACATTGTAACCGTACTCGAAGGAATTGTATCACGCGTTGAACGTGGTAGTCAGATTCAATACAGGATGGGAGCATTGCTCGATAGTTTTAACAAAAATCCAATCGACTGGGCATCAGGTAATGCACGTAACTCGGCAGCAACCATTGTTGTTTTAGGTCTGAACGGTCTTATCGAAGGTGAAGAAGGCGCTGCCATTGCTTCTTCAACTTATGGTGACGTGATTGATTATTCAATGCCTGAAAATCAAATCGAATATCTTGAACGCTTAAATGTTGGGCACGATAATCCGATAATTACGGTTGTGATTGGTGGTAGTCCGATCGATTTATCCAGGGTACACGAATTATCAGATGCTGTACTAATGGCGTGGTATCCCGGACAAGAAGGCGGAAATGCGGTAGCTGATGTCATTTTTGGTAATGCTTCACCTTCCGGAAGGTTGCCCCTCACTTTTCCGAAATCACTGGAGCAAATACCCGATTACACTGATTATTCAATGCAGGGACGAACTTATCGTTATATGGATGAAGAGCCTATGTATCCCTTTGGCTTTGGACTGAACTATTCCGGGGTTCAATATAATTCAGTTGCGTTATTAAATACTTCAGATGGGGAGCCTGTCAAAGTAAAAGTGAGTGTGACGAATGAGGGCACGCATGATGTTGAAGAAGTTGTACAATTATACATTTCGTACGAAGAAATAGCAAATGCCACAAATGGTTTTCCAATATTTTCACTCAAAGGTTTTGACCGTGTTGAATTAACACCGGGCGAAACAAAAGAGCTTACTTTCACGGTTAACCGTGAAGATATCAAAGTCTATAATTCAGAAGGTGTGAAAGTATTGCCCGAAGGAGAAATATACATTTATGCATCCGGTTCATTACCTGTTGAAAGAAGTGTAGAATTAGGAGCATCGAAGTGGGTAAAAGCTAACTTGTAAATAATTAAGATAGCTTAGAATTGATATTGAGCCTGGGGAGTCCTGTGTTTTTTGTTTTATGGTTGAAACAAGAAAATGGATTCTTCAGGCTTTTTTTAGTATAAATTCAGAAGCGGATTTGTCCGCCGTGGCCCGCGTTATGACAGTAAAAAAAAATATGAGTTGAAAAAAGCCCGCCATATGCATCTGGACGACGGCGGGTGAAGGCGGAAAGAGAGAGATTAAGTGCCAGGCTGTTAAACTTAGCCGAAATAATTAGTTTCACCTGAGTTATGAATTAATTCCATATAATACAGATCATAAAATTAGAGTACTAAATATTGGATTTCAAAACCCCAGAGAAGCATAGAGCGCATAGCTTCTTCATTGTTTTCTCAGCGATCTCAGCGATCTTTGGTGTTTTTATTTAAACATCAGACAATCAAAAAGATCATTTAAAAATTTAGTGGGATTTGATATAATATATTTTTGACTGGTGTCCTGAAAGGACTTAATTTGAATAACCGCCGGTAGAGCCGGCGGGTACGGTAATTGGCACAAACAGAGCCCTGAAAGGGTTCAACAAAGATTCAGCCCACTTCGGGGCTGGGGCATGGACTATTCTTCAACCCCCGGTTTCGCTAACTCCACCGGGGGTTATTCAAAAATACGTCGAACTCCCGTTTCATTTAGCATCCGCCCGATGCAACCTGCACTTCTTTCATTACCGGCTGGCCGATATTCTTCAGTGCATCGATAAGTTGTTCCATTTCGAGTAGGGCATTCGAACGGAAATTATATTCGTTAATTTCCTGCTTAGAGGCAGTGGCCAAATCAGGCTGTTCAACATCGTAAAACATCGATTTAAACTCACTGGCCGTTTCCATTAAAATCAAATTTTTCGCATCGCCCACAAAACGTGATTTCAAACAGGCCATACGCACCGTCATGCTGTCGTTGGCATAAAAAATATTGGTTTTCACATCCTGGTTAAATACCACTTCCCATTTTCTGTTTGTAATTTCATTAATAGGAATATTCATGGCCATTGGCAGGTGAAACTGCTCAAATGCTTCGGGAGAGCGAACGTCAATAACATTTATTTTGTAGTGATTATGAATAATTTCGTTGGCCAGTTCATCGGCCGATATTTCGTAAAACACACACTCTTGTAGTCGCTGTGCTTCAGCTATTCTATTTTGAATAATCTCCTGTCTTCCGGGTACAAAAGCCACGATAGCAACAACAACAAAAGGCATTAAAGAAGCAACAGCGTATTTTAACCCCCGGGATTTTGAGATCGTTGCAGGCTCTTTTCGTACTTTCTTCTCAACAAACCATGTTGCTACAAAGGCAAAAACAGCAACAAAAGTAAGCACCAAAGCAAAAGCTAATTTCGAAATCCCCAGCATTTCGAACATGGTAACCGGCCCCCATGCATCAGCCAGGTAAAAATCTTTAATTAAAGGATAACTCTCGGTAAAAGCAAAAACGCCTATAAACGAGCCCAGCACAAAAACCATTGCATCCATTTTACCGATAGCTGCTGCACAAACACTCGTTCCCGGGCAAAATCCACCCAATATAAAACCGAGCCCCATAATGGTTCCGCCAATCAGTGCCGATCGTAAAAAGGTAGGATTGATATAGATAATGCTAATATCAAGAATGCCAAAATGATGAAAAAGCAAAACACCTACCATGGCCGTAACTCCAGCGGTAAAAAACACACGCAACACGGTAAAATCGTATCCGTAAAACAAGCCTACCAACTTTTTAGTGGATGAAAACCCGGCCTGTTCAAGCACAAACCCGAAGAAAACACCAATGATTAAAGCGATAACCAGGTTAAATTCATTTGATATAATATAAGGTACTAAAGGTCCCATAACGTTCTATTTTAGCCAAAGTTTTCTGAAAAAATAAGCAAAAGCATAAGCTGAGCCAAAAATGGCAAACATGGTAATGATACCTCCAAACGACATCACCGCCATTCCACTCAG
>JAQIDF010000044.1 GCA_027858145.1 Prolixibacteraceae bacterium
TAATTCATAGAAACCTTGCCATGTATAGCTGTTGCGTTGACTCCTTCTATTGAGCCATTTAAACCATGAACACAAACAATTCTGATACATACGACGAATAGCTACAAAGTTACCCCTTATACCGTAGTACTGGTATCTGCCTCGAAGCTTCGAAGCTAGTAACTTAAATTGATCTTTCAGTCTTTCGTGTTTGTGTTTCATACAGGTATCGTGAAAATCCTTCACCACCCCCTGCATTTTCTTGCTGCTGGTTTTGCGTTTTACTACCATGTAGCCACTTTGGCTTTTAGCCCAATAATGTGTAAATCCGAGAAAATCAAATGTAGCAACCTTGCCTTTTCCCTTGGGTGCAAATTCTATTAATTTGCTCTTTTCGGGATGTATGGTTAGACCAAACTTACTCATGCGTTTTGGCAAGACCTTGTAAACCCGTTGTGCATCTTCTTCGTTCTCAAATCCAATGATAAAATCATCGGCATAGCGAATCAGGAAGACTTCCCCTTTTAACAATGGACGAATGGTTTTATCCATCCACACATCCAAAACATAATGCAAATATACATTGCATAGTAGTGGTGATATAATATTGCCCTGAGGAGTTCCCATACGGCTTATTTGCAAACTTTCGCCATCAACAACACCTACTTTGAGCCACTGTATTATCAGTTTTAAGATGCTTTTATCCTTGATTCGTTTCGATAATAAGTCGATCATAATTTTATGGTCGAAGTTGTCGAAACAACCTTGAATATCAGCATCTATAATCCATCCAATATTGCGGCTCATACATTGTCCCCGCAGATAGATTAAGGCTTGGTGGGCACTTCGATGCTGTCGGAATCCGTATGATAAATCATAAAAGTCCTGTTCGTATATTAGGTTAAGTATGTTACTTACTGCCCTTTGAACAATCTTATCTTCTACCGTACTTATTCCTAATGGCCGCTTCTTGCCTCCACCCTTATCTATCCACACCCTGCGGATATTGGGGGCTTTGTAGCTTTTGTTGCGTAGTCGTGTTTGCAAATCTTTGATATTTTCCTGAATATTTGTTTCGTACTCGTAGGCACTCTTCCCATCGATACCACTTGCTGCACTTTTCTTTAGTTCCCTAAAGCTTGCGGTCAAGTATTCTTCGCTTAGGTGGTGCGCCAACGAGGTAAACACTTCTTCTGGATTTTCCCGTGCTTTGCGTTGTATTCAACTAAATTTCGTTTTCCTGATTTCAATTTCTCTGAGTAAATCCATTGTTTCTTTTAGTTGAACCATATTAACTGGCAATCCCCTTCCCTACATTGGATCGTTCAGATGGTACTTTCCCAACTACAGCGGTACTATGGGCTGCTCTGACTTCTGTACGCCTTCTCATTGACTCCGGTTGTCCCTTGTCGCTGATACCTGTTACACCATAACATTTTCTTAGCGCATGCAAACATTGTTATGGTTACGTTTGCTGCTTAGTGTTTTGGGCGAGGCACACTACCTGTGCCGCTATTGCGGCATAGACCCCTCTTTTGCCAGGAGCATTACAGATCTCCTAAGTTCCAAAGACTTCCATTTGTATTCATGCCCTGCTCAATGACCACGGTAGTTCTATAAACCTAACCGTAAATGTGAGTTTATAATTGCTGCCTTCCAGCTTCCGTAAACTGTCGGCTTAACTACGAATAATACACTTTTCGAGGCTCAATTACACGGCCTGCCCCGTTTTTTTTTTCGGGGGTCTAAATACTTGCTTGCCGACTACTCTTCTGCTATCCTCACGGAATCACCCAATCGGTTTGCTATCACCCTGCTTACGGGCTTTAAGTGAGCAGGACTTGCACCTGCTGGAAATCAGAAGCAGATTTCATCGAGCAATTTGCCCGAATCCCAATGCTTTTGGCTTACGAAAAAGTTACCCTACAAATGGCCTTTTTCTCTTAGCGTACACGATTATTTGCAAAGCAAACTCAAAACTCAGCTCCAATATCTCATTCCTTTTTTTCCATAATCATCTAATTATCACATCCTCAAATCATTTAATCCTTAAGGCAACGAACAGAAAAGCCGTCCGCACGGCTGCCAGTGCTGAACGTGCCGGCAAAGCTCCTGCTGACTTCCAGGCGTCCGGCGTAGGCACCACCTACCGTACTCGACCAGTAGCGGCCGTAACTACCCACATTGAGGATATCGCCATCGCTGTAGCGGTTGCCGGCCAAGGGCAACTTAAGCGGAGAGGCAAAAGCTCCGGCTGCATTATTGCTACTCCAGCTTGTACGCTCGGCTTCCCATTCGGCTTCGGTTGGTAACCTGTAACCGCTTGGACAAGGGTTGTTGGTGCCGCTTACGCCTTGCCATAAATTATCGTTTCGTGGGTTGCGCCAGTCGTAAGGGCTACTACGATTAATAATAAAATTGCCATGCCCGGGTGTATCGCTCGTTGCTAAGGTTGCTGTTGTGCCGGAAGTACGTATCTGATGACCGTCGGCTGCACGCCCCCATTGGTAAAGGTCGCCATAAGCGGCAGCATCAGTGCGGCTTGTTGCTACTTGCGAAGCGCCAAGGTTGCGGTCCATCCAGATTTTCCCGGTGGTTGGGTTAGTTACATTAGGAGGCGTTCCGCCTGTCCAGGTTGGTACACCACCAATCATTTGTAATGTAGCACCTTCGTTTTCGGTAGCTGCAACAGTTACCCATGCTGAGCCGTTCCAGTAAGCCATGTCTCCGGCTGTACCGGAGGTTGGTAGTTCTATTTCATTGGTTACTGAACCGTCAACCTCGGTAGTAAGGTAGCTTTGTAAGTCGCTTATCTGGCTTTCGGTTATCGAAATGCCTGTACTCTTATCCCATGCTGTGTAAACAGGGTCGGTTTCGGTAACTCCTCCGCTTACACTTTCAGCAGTTTTTGCGTGCAAAGCATACGGTACGCTCAATAACTGGCTTGTGCCTGTTATGCTGTAACTTGTTCCACCTGCCGGGTCGGTTTCGGTTTTAATGAAATAGTTGTCGTTTGCCCAATCAATAGTTGCAAAATCTCCACTTACAACTGTTCCTGCTCCAATTTCTATACTTACCAAACCATTGGCGTTGGTGGTTGGAGTTTGTGTTTCAACATAAATAGCAGTGCCACTTGCAGAGCCTTGCAGAATGCTGATTTGCATACCTACTTGTTGGTTAGTTACTAAAACATCGCTGCTGTTGCGGATAACCGCTTGGTAACTCATTTTTTCGGGTGATTGAGCAAACACACTTGCCGTTGACAGAATGGCTGCTAAAATGGTAAATAATTTTCTCATTGTTTTTATGTTTTTAATTTATCTTCGTTTTATTTGTTCCCAATACGCCCCAGAATGCTGCGCTACGGGGTGAACTTCGCTATCGGGACTAATTCGACTACGTATTTTTTTCAAAAAAAAATACTGTCTCATTGAGTTTTAATGATTTTAAATTCTTTAATTGATTGATTGCCTTGAATTACTCTCACAAAATAAGTTGACGGAACATAATTGCTCATGTTGATTAGTGTTTCTGTTCTGTTTAGTTTTTCGCTTTGTAAAAGTTTTCCTTGCATGTCGTACAGTTGAAAGTTTAGGCTTGAAAACTCAAAGTCCTTTACTTCCAATGTAAGATAGTTGGTTGTTGGGTTGGGATAAGCCGAAATAGAAAGATCGATGCTTTTGGCTTCTTCTAATCCGTTTACTACCGAAATTTCGTAGGGCTGCTGTACGCCTTGTGCCACCAAACCGCTTGTGCCGGCGTGGGTGGTGTAAACAACCTGTCCTACGGAGTAACTTGCCGAGCCTCCGCTGCCCGAAGCATTACCGCCTGTGGCGTTAACGCTTGTTTGTGCTTGTAGTCCTGTCAGTCCAAGTCCTAACAAGAGTACGGCACTTAATTGTAACCTTGTTAAATTACTTCGTACCGACTTTGTCGGATTTAACAGGGTGAATCGCTTGTGTCGCATTTTTGATCGTCTTTTTTAATGGTGAATATTCATTTTTATTTATCAGTTTTTGTTACTGTTTCATGTTTGTTGCTGGGTTTTCTCCACTGAATGCTAATCGGGATAGGATAGCGGATTACTCCGCCTATCCCCCGCATTCCGATGCCTATCGGAAGGACTTACAGAATTCCCGTATCCGGCTCCTCAGTTAATATGTTTTATATCTGTAGCGTAATTTAAACATTATGGTGGATTATTTTGGGTTTCGGAAGTGAAAAATGTTTCAATAATTCATAGAAACCTTGCCATGTATAGCTGTTGCGTTGACTCCTTCTATTGAGCCATTTAAACCATGAACACAAACAATTCTGATACATACGACGAATAGCTACAAAGT
>JAQIDF010000101.1 GCA_027858145.1 Prolixibacteraceae bacterium
TTCGTTTTTAATTGGGAGGCAAAGCTTTTTAAGCCAATTTCCCATTTGCGTTCCTGGTAAAAATGGTCGGTAATTAACTCTCCATCGATAAATGCCAGTCCCCGGTCTCCAACGTAATCAATTTCAAGAAAAGCATCGTTCAGTTGTGACAGGTCAGAATTGACTTGCAGGGTGTATTTTCGTGAACTGACTTTCTCAAAATTCACTTCCGGTTTTATTTCTTTAAAAGCGATGGAGTAGGTGTCGAAGCCTTCGAATACAGGTTTTATTTGTTTCATTTTTGCATTGTCGGCAATGATCTTGCTTGCTTTCCCAGGAAATACATGCAAGCGATTTTCCGTTTCTTTGCTGATCAGCTGAAGATCATTCTTACCTTCCAGAACCAGCGCCTCAGACACAAAAAGCTTGTTGTCAATTTTCACCGAATTGATCGCCATTTCTTCTGGAAGCACCAAAAAGTTAACACCATTGGCCACAAACGAAAAAGGGGCAGCACTTTCGGCTTTTATCGATTGAAGCTGATTACCTGCAGTTGTTGAAGCATTTTTCAACTTTGATATTTTGCTTTCTGATGAAAAATTCATCTCGGGTTCAATTCCCTTAATTGTGCTAAAAACAAAATAAGCTGTATCGTTCTGATACAACACCGTCAGCGGCTGAACGGTAGCAGATTTCACGGTGACCTTATCAAGCTTCAGGTTAAAGGGTAATATTGCAGAAGCAGCTTTGGGTACATCAATAGCACCCTCAGCCGGGAATTTAATGCTTTCATTTTTTGTGGCAATTTCTACATTAACAGCTTCAATAGGCTTAAGCTCGGAATGATCCTGAAAATTAACGATGAACAGAAAACCCGATTCACCGTACGAGCGAACAGCATACCTTAATGTTTCATTGTCTTCAGGTTTGATGGCTGAATTGGTTTCCGGTAATACAGTTTTCATAGGCGCCAGCAATCCGCCGTATGCATCCAAAAACATGTGAAGCATTCTCAGGTGCTTGTAATGGTAGCGCACCTGTCCGTATTGGCCGATGGGCGCCTGAAAATCATAATTGACACGTGGCAGCCCGTTGGCTTCTTCGTTGTAAAATTTACCCTCGAATTGCGGAGTTGAACCACCGTGATACATGTAGTATCCAATGCCGTTGGAACCACTGCCAACAATGCGAACCATTAAGGGTGCTACACTTTCGTATTCAACAATGGGGCGGCGGGAATATTTAATTTGAATGCCGGGTCCAATTTCGGCAGAAATAGAAGGATACAAATCGGTATCGTAACTTACCGGACTGTAATCGGGATTGTTCTTTATATCCTTAAAAAGATAAAATCCCGAGGGAAAGGGTTTGGCCCAAAAAGGATACGCATAACCAGCTGTAACCGGTATGCTGCCTTTTTCAACAATGGTTGCATTTCCCCAGCCGGTGGCGGTATAAATGGGGACATCAATACCATTTTCCTTTGCTATTTGCTTCAGGTTAGCCATGTGCTTTTTCCCATATTCAGCCCAGGGGTTTTTCCCGTCAGTCACGGTAATTTGATCGTGCGCCAGGGCAGCATCGCGGTCGGCGGCTGTTCTTTCTTTCTTACTACCCGGATAAGCCCATTCCCAAGGGGCAGCAGAGTGCTGGTATTCGTTTTCCAGCTGAACTCCTATCACCGGACCACCATCTTTATACAGCAAACCGTTCATCTGACCTGCAATTTGACTATACAAACGATCAACATATTCCAGGTATCCTGAATCATTGCTGCGAATTTCAAAGGGTCGGCCATACAGCCAGTCGGGAATACCACCGTTTCGCATTTCGCCATGGCAAAAAGGCCCGAGTCTCACAATGGCATGCAAATCATGCTTTGCTGCCAGCTGCAAAAATCTCCGGAGGTTCAGGTCTCCGTCCCAGTCAAATTGACCTTCGGTGCGCTCATGAAGGTTCCAAAACACGTAAGTCGCAATTACGTTAATTCCCCCGGCTTTCATCTTGAGTATTTCTTCTTCCCAATATTCTTCAGGAAATCTTGCATAATGAAACTCACCTATCACCGTGAAAAATGGCCATCCATCTTTTTCTATGTAAGCGCTGTTCACAGAAATTGCTTCTCCATCAGGATTTTCACCGCCAAGGTCAAGATGACCTCGTAAAATATTCATTTCGGGTTGATCGATGTCGATTTTGTAAGTTGTTTGTGCCTGAACAGTGAGTGCAATGAAAGCACTGAATATTAAAGCGATTTCTTTTTGTAATTGCATGATGTATAAATATTTACTCTGTTGTTCAACCCCTGTCGGGGCTGTTAAGTTTATCTGGTTCACTGTCCGTGGGCTTCCCCCACGGTTATTGATATTCAACCGCTTCGCGGCTGTGATTCAATCAGGGATTGTCGCTTACATACGACTTCCAGCCTTCGCGTTCTTTTTCTTCAAAAAGCTCATCAATTGTAGAATAATCAACGGTTTTGGACGGAGAAAACTGATCGGAACCCATATAGTTAAGAATGCTTTGTTTTAACTGACGTGCCACAGGCCGCCGATCCAAATCTATACTTAAATCAGCACTGCAAACCATTAGTTTGCCTTTGCCCACGTTGGCTTCAAACAACATGGCCAGTCGACGATTCAGAAACCAGGTATCGATGGGCTGAACCAACGGACGGAAATCAACAGGAAAATTCTCCAAATTCATCACCTGTTGGCGGTTGGCCAGCTCCCACCATTGCAGGTCGCTGTAATAATCGGTGGGAAAATCGTTAAACACGGGATGTTCATTCTGAATCAATAGCCCGGTCGTATGCGGCGGACGCATGCGAAACCACGAGGTATTCCAAAATGCCGGGACGTAATATTGCACTACATCCTTCCCGTTCTCAACTTCACCCGATACCAGCAACAATACCTTCTTCCCGCTTTCGAGCGCTTTCTGAACTTCAGTGCCGGGCTGATCTGTTATTACAATATTTTCGGTGTTGGCCTTCCCGGTTGAAGCCGGATAAACCCACACATCCCATTGATTTTCGTATTCACCAAGCGCCACCGACAACGTAAACTTTGTTGCTTGTTCGACAAAGCTCAGTGGAATTTCCAGCATTCCCACTTCGTTACAATTTCCTTGTGGAATAGAAGCAGCTTTAAAAGCATCTTCCTTTACAACAAGACCCGAATCGTCAGTCAGCTTCCATTGTGTGGTAGAATTTTCCAGTGTCCTGCCAGCAAAGTTGGCTATTTCAACTACGGCTTTTATCGTTTCATCCGATTCGAATGTATATTTATCTATCCTGATAAGGGGAACAACTTCGTTACAAAACGATTTGAATTCAGAAGCGCTAATGTAGCCCTTTTCGTCCCAAAAGGCATCCAACACCCCAACCAGCGCTGTTCCCTGGCCTGAAAAATCATTCAGGCTCAACAGCTGGAAACCTGCCAGGTTGGGCGTTCTCAGTGTGGCTTCAATTTCCTGTTTGTAACACGAAGCCTGCAATTTTCCGGAGGCCATCAGAAAGTCATCGGCCAGGTCGGCCATGTGATGGTCGGCCAGATCTTCGCGGAACAATTCAAAGTTTTTGGCCTTCAGCGAGCCGGTATATTTATCAATTTCGTCAAAATTCGGGAAGACGCACCATTGTCCCATTTCAAAGGTCACATACGGGCGTTGCTGGTTTTCGGTTTTGTTGCGGTAGTCGAAAAGTGATTCAGGTTGCCTGTCTTTCCATTCCAAGCCCCGTGGCGGAGAACGCACAATAAAGTCGCTGTTTTCGATAATGGCCCAACTGCGCCCGGTTGAAGCGCCGGTGTAAACAAAGCGGGAATCGTAGCGTTTGAAATGATCCACCCAGTTTTCGAGGTAGCCCACGTAACGCCCCGAAGGCTCATTTCCATAAGCCATCATTACGAATGAAGGGTGGTTGCCGTAAGTGTCGATTATACGTTTGGATTCTTCCATCAGGTAAGCATCAATAGGAGCTCCGTAGCCCAGCGAGGTGGAATACTTTGCCCAGCTGGGACCTTCGACTTGCAAATAAATGCCCGCTTCATCGGCTGCGCTAAAAGCAGCTTCGGGCGGACAATAGGAATGAAAACGCATGTGATTCAAGCCGAACGACTTGCAGATTTCAAAAATACGTGCCCATTCTTTTTCATCGGTTGGCGGATACCCGGTAAGCGGAAACACGCTGCACTCGGTGGTTCCACGCAAAAATACCGGTGCTCCGTTTATTTCGAAATGCTTATCGTTAATGGTAAATTCACGCATTCCAAACGGCACTTTATGAGAATCCGAAATGCCCGATTTCCCTTTTAATGACAAGGCTAATTCATAAACATTAGGCGAAAATTCGCTCCATAATTTATAATTGTTTCCCATAGGAATGATGAATGACATGGTAGTTTTTCCATCCTCCCAAACTCTGGAGATTTTGGGCAGACGATGATCGTGATTCTTGCCTTTAATTTCAAAATCCAGTTTTGCTCCTGTCAAAGTTTTATTGAGTTGCACTTCGATTTCAATGGATTGATCGGCCAGCCCGGGCGTAACCTTTATCTTTTCAAAATACACTTCGGGCCGGGGAAACATTTTCATTTCGCCCACGATGCCGTTCCAGTTTCCCTGCGTATGATCCGAAATACTGTGGGAATTAATGCCGGGGTCAAGATCACGAATAGCATTATCAACCATCACCGTGAGCCGGTGATTGCCGGAAGAAAGCACTTCGGAAGGAATTACAAAGCGATGAGGAGTGGAAAGGCTGTTGTCGCCTCCTATTGCAACAGAATCGACCCAAATTTTTGTTTGCCAGTGTGGTCGTTCGATAAAAAGCACCACTTCTTTACCCTGCCATTTCTTCGGAATTGCAAATTCTTTTTGAAACCATGCCATTCCTTTATAGTGTTTATCCGGGGTTAACCAAAAAGGAAATTTCACATCACCTTCCTGACGGTATTTTTCCATGGCCGGATTAAAATACCACGAGCTGTCGTAAATACTTCCGGTCCAGTTGGTTTCCAGACCGGGTTCATCACCAATCCCGTAATCCCTCAATGCTCCGGGCAGTATAATCTTTTCAGAAAAATCTGCATTAAACCACTTTTCTTTCTCGCCAATTTCGTTTTTATCGAGTTGGTAGTTCCATTCACCGGAAAGATCCAGTTCCTGTTTTTCAGTTTGCCTGCAAGCAAAGGTGGCAAAAAGTATTAAACCAACGATTCCTATTATTCTTACCATTTCAATTTGTTCTATATATGAAACGTTATTCTGTTTTTAATGCTCAAACAATTTTTGATGAATCAATGCACCAATGTGATAGCGATCGTCAGCGAGCACCATCTCAAATTCTGCTTGTGCTTTTTCTTTGTTTCCCAGGCCCAGATGACCCAAGGCCATTAAATAATGACAATGCTGCTCGTGACGCTTTTGCAGATCGTCTTCAAAGATCAACAAATCGGGAAGCGATACCGCAAAATAGTCCATTTTAAAAGGAATTAAAAGCTGTTTTTCACCATAGTTCAGCAATTTACTGAAACGATTGCTTGCTTCGGCATGCTGTCCCAGTTTCTGCAAAGCCAGTCCCTGGTAAAATATTTTATCGGGTTGCTGATCGTTGTAATACATTGCAGCTGTTGGCTCGTCCAGTCCGACGGATGCACTTTTCCAGGCTTCTTTTGCCTTTTGTTTTTCACCCAAATCATAGTATACACAGCCCAGCCAATAATGAATATCATTCTCCTGTGCCCCGTATAATTTGCCTTCTCCCAGGTTGTGCGGGTATTGAAAACAGGCATTCAAATGATCAATTGCAGAATTGAATTCGTTTTGTGCGATGGCTTTTTTTGCCAGTTCAACATGGCTGTACAAATATTGTCCGGTCACTTTTCCTTCGCCCCCTTCCCAGGGATGAAACTTGCGCTTCATGATTTGGTCAAGGGCTTTTTCTTCTTGCCCCATCAGGTTATACAAGGTGGCTCTTTCGAGGTAAAGATCATCCCTGAAATTAACTTCGTCGGGGTGTTTTTCAAGCAAGGTCAGGCGCTCTTTGGCCGGAATGTTTAATTTTTTGTACAACTGATCCAGCTCCATCAATACGCGGGCATCGGTGGGGTCAAGCTGAAATGCTTTTTCGAGTGAAGTCAGGGCAGCTTGCGGATTATTTTGCTTGTTGTAACAGGCCAGTGCCAGGTTACGGTGAACGGTTGGAAAAGCATCGTTAATTGCTTTCGATTTTCCCCAGCATCTCGCAGCATCTTCATGCTGACGGACACCGTACCAGAAATTGCCCATGTAGTACCATGCCCTGTCATCGTGTGGAATCACTTCGACTGCCTTTTGCAGTGCCAGCAATTCTTCCAGTTTGTTGGGGAAGCAATAGTCGGGTGCTTGCTGCATGGCTCTTTTGAAGGCTTTCTCAGCCAGGGAACGCTTTCCCTGTAAAGAATAAAAGTAACCTTTGAAATACAGGGCCATGGGATAAAGCGCGTCTTTCCCTTCGGTGTAAAGATTGAGAAAATCGAGGGCTTCGGTATAAAATCCGGACAGGACGTAATCCAAAGAAAACTCGATGTAGTTGTGCACGTTATCGCGCAATAGTTCCTTCATCTGCCCCAACACCGATTCGTTGTTGGTCAATAAATATTTTTCATAGTATGCTCCGAAGTTGAAGCGATCCATTTCGAGTGATTCTTCGATCAGTTTTAGCGCGGCAGTATTTTCACCGGCTTCGCGCAAGAGCATTGTCTTCAAATGACGGGCTTTCTGATTCTGCCAGTTGCGCCACAACGAACGATCGACCAGTTCAAGTGCATTTACTTTGTTTCCCAAAATGGAATCGATTTGAGCCGCCTGAAAAAATCCGCTGTCCTGCCATGCCCCATTCCATGTGGCTTTAAAGAACCAGTTGTAAGCCTCTTCTTCCTTGCCTTGCATTCGCATACAAAAGCCCAGATGATAGAGCGGCTCGCCATCGTATGGGTTGGGATTTCGCTCGGTCAGGGTTTCGATGGCCTTACGGAAAAACGGTTCGGCCTCAGCAAATTTACCCCTGCGCAGCAACCACAATCCCATGGCGTTGTTGTTGCGCACATCGCCGGGTTCACGCTTTAATGCTTCGAGGTAATATGCCGTAGGATCGTAAGTAGCATGACGGTATTGTTCCAAATGCAAGCCTTGCAAATAAAGTTGCTCTACAGTTTGAATATCCGCAGGATCCTTCGCAGCTTTCGCAGGATCGGGAACAGGTTTCAGCTCTTTCGGTTCGGGTTGCCAATCTATCAGGACTTTTCCTTCACGGCTAACGAGCGACACATAACAAGCTTCAAGGTCGATGTTTGCCTCAATCAGCTCATCAAAACTCATTTCGGGCGAAAAATCAAGCTCTTTTTCAAAAACCACTTGAGCTCCACTCTTAATGGTAATTGATACTCCCGGATATTCCCCGGTTGTGTATGCTTTTAGTCGAACACCGTTTTCTTCGGATTCGAGATTCAGCATAGCTTCTTTCGTTGCATTTTTCACCAAACCCATATCGCGATAAGGCATAAAATACTGTTTGAAGCTCTTTTCTTCGTAAGGTTGCAACCATGAAAAATCGGGCTGGTTATCGGTATATACACCACACATCAATTCAATGTAAGGCCCGTCTTTATCGGTAAGGTTGCGATCCCAGGCGCGGCCAAAATCACCGTTACCCCATGTCCATTGCTTTTTCCCGGGCGACAGGTGGTGATCAGCCACATGAAGCAGTCCGCCTTTCGTGTCGTTTTCGTAGCCACCTACAAAGTTGTATTTTGATGCAATGGCCATGTAGCTTGTCGGTACCGGGATGTTTTTATAGCGGGATATGTCAACCCCGGCTGAATAATCCACTTTATAATATTTGCCCGTGGCAATCGGGAAGCTTGAAACATCGCGTTTACCATGGTCGAAAACGGCATGTACGTCTGGAGGGAAAACCGATTGATATTCGTCGTTTACCTTCACTGCAGGATTGGCCCACCAAAGGAAAGTTTGAGGATGGGGAGTGCGGTTGTACAACTTTACTTTAATTTCGAGGTAGGCCTTGTCAGGATACAGGGTAAAACCGGCCATCCCCTTTGTGCGAAACATACGTTCAAGCTCACTGCACCAAACCGTAATACTCCCGTCCTTGTTTTCTTCGATCAGCGAATCGACCGGATCGTAGGTAGAAGGCCGGTGGTGCTGTGGCCAGTTGAATTCGATGCCTCCCGAAATCCAGGGGCCGGTGAGCCCAACCAAAGCCGGTTTAATAACCTGATTGTAGTACACAAAATGACGTTGCTTGGTTTTATCGTAAGCCATCTGAACACGCCCGCCCAACTCGGGCAGTATCATTATTTTCAGGTATTTGTTTTCAAGGTAAATGGCATTCCACTCCTTATCTTCTTTTTTGTCATCAATTTTTTCGATAACCGGGTGGGGATACACCACGCCACTGCTGCCCTGGTAAACTCTTTTTTCCAGAAAAACAGGGTTCTTTTCAGGGGTGCCTATTCCATAAGTTGGAATGATCACCTTTTCGTGCCAGGCTTTAACTTCGTTCATTGTTATTTTTGTACTTATAGTTACAAACTATCTTCAATTTCTTCTAATGTTTTTCCTTTGGTTTCGGGTAGCTTTTTCAATATAAACAGGAAGCCCAAGAGACTAATCACGGCATACAACCAAAAAGTACCACCGGCATTTAATAAATTATTTAACACAGGGAAGGTGTAGGTGAGCAGAAAACTGGCGATCCAAAGGGCGGTTGTAGCCACAGCCATTGCAGCTCCTCTGATGCGGTTCGGGAATATTTCTGACAGAACTACCCATGTAATTGGTGCCAGAGTCATAGCATAGGTGGCAATTCCCAATAATACCAGTATCAAAATTACGATGCCATCCAGCTCCAGCATATAACTTCCACCGAGAATAAAATAAATTACAGCCAGCCCGATCGATCCCATAAGCATTAGCTTTCTGCGCCCCAGGCTGTCAACAACGCGCATGGCCACCAGAGTGAATATCAGGTTGATGGTGCCGGTAATAATGATGTTGAACAACATGTCGCCCACGGAATAACCGGCCGCAACAAATACTTCTTCTGCATAATTAAAAACCACGTTGATTCCGCACCATTGTTGAAAAACTGCCAATACAATTCCGATAATCAATACAGGACGTACTTTTTTATGCAGCAAGTCACTCGCAGCAACCTTCCTGTGCGATGACTTCAGGCTTAGTTCAATATTTTCTATTTCCTTTGCCGCATATTCATTTCCTCCAACGCGTGACAGAATGGCCAGTGCTTTTCCACTATTTCCTGATTTTACCAGGAAACGGGGACTTTCGGGAATAAAAAAGGCCAGGAGGAAAAAAGCCGAGGCAGGAAGCGTTTCGGCCCAGAACATCCATCTCCATCCCGTTTGACCGTTCCATGAAGCAAGAATATCCATATCGGTGGCATCGGGCGCAATGCTGTCGGCAATGAGGTAATTGGCTACCTGAGCCGCCAGAATACCAATAACAATGGTTAACTGGTTCACCGAAACCAATCGACCCCGAATGTGGGCTGGTGATACTTCGGCTATGTACATTGGAGATACGGCCGAAGCCAGGCCTATTCCCAGTCCGCCAAGCAAGCGAAACAGTATAAACAAAGTGAAGTTGTTAACTGCTCCTGTACCGATTGCTGAAACAGTAAACAAGGCAGCGGCAACGATCAGGAGCAATTTGCGCCCAAAGCGGTCGGCAAAGAATCCTGAACTTAAAGCTCCCAGAAAACAACCGATCAAGGCGCTACTCATGGCCCATCCCTGAAGGTGGGGCGAAGAAGTTATTTCAAAAAAACGCTCGTAAAAAGGTTTGGCACCTCCAATTACCACCCAGTCGTACCCGAAAAGTAAGCCTCCCATGGCCGACACCGCAGTAATACCAAGGATAAATTGCTTGTTGAAGTTCGTTTTGTTCATTTCCGGTTTAGATTAGTCATCGATCAAAAATACTAGAACAAAAGAAGAAAAACCATGAATAATCTTCTGATAACATAGACAATATTACCCTAAAATACATATTTTGATTAATTTCACACACTAAACAAACAGCAACAATGCTATGAAAGAGTGTATTTTGTGCAAACCGAATGAAAAATAAACCAAAATAAACATTAACAATAAACTCATTTCAGAATGAAGCGAAAAGATGGATTTCCAGGACAATTAAGCTACATCATTCCCCAAAGTATTTTGACCAAACTACAACAAAACCCTTTTTTCAAAGATTTATACATTACTGATATTGGGTACTACCCCCATGCGCTTCATCATTTTCGTGAAAGGCAGGAAGGAATTGCGCAATCGATACTTATTTATAATATCGATGGTTATGGACATATAAAAATTGCCGATAAGGAGTATTTTCTTCAGCCTGATCATTTTTTGATCATTCCACAGAATGTTCCACATGCTTATTATGCCGACAAAAAAAATCCCTGGTCGATTTACTGGATACACCTTGGAGGTGAAAAGTCGAAGTTTATTTCAGCATCCTTTTCGCAACCTACGCTTATTGAAAAAACCCACACATCGCGTATTAATGAACGTCTATCATTATTCGATGAAATATTTAAATGCCTGGAAAAGGGATTTGGAGTTGAGATTATGGAATATGTAAATCTTTGCCTGCCCCGTTTGCTGGCGACTTTTACACATCTTCAACAATACAGAAACATAAATGAATCAATCACCAATGATCCTGTCAGTCTTGCAATTAATTATATGTTGGAAAACCTCAAGAGCAAACTCACACTAAATCAACTTGCTAAAGAAGTTAAACTATCCGCTTCTTATTTCTCGAGAATCTTTCAAAACAAAACAGGATTTCCACCTATCGAGTATTTTAACCAACTAAAAATTCAACACTCGTGCCGGCTGCTCGACAACAGAAATCTCTCTATAGGAGATATAGCCAGAGAAATTGGATTAGAAGATCAATTTTATTATTCAAGACTGTTTAAAAAAATAATAAATCAGTCGCCAAGGGAATACCGCAAGGGACGTATTTTG
>JAQIDF010000149.1 GCA_027858145.1 Prolixibacteraceae bacterium
TCGATACCATTGGCACGCATAGCCCTCCATTTGTAATGGTCGCCATACAGCCATATTTGAGTCAGGTTTTTAAAGTTAACATCATCGGCTATCTCCTGCGGTGGCAGGTGGTTGTGATAGTCGATTATAGGCATGTCTTTCGCGTATTCGTGGTAAAGTCTTTCGGCTGATTTTGAATTCAGCATAAAGTTTTCATCCATAAATTTTTTCATATACGATATATTTTATGTGTTACGAGTTTATTTTACTTTTTCTGTGTCGATTCTCTTATAATAAGTTTGGGTTTTAGTGTCGTTTTAATGTGATTATGAGTAGTATTAGCGTTTTTTGTTTCCATTTCATCGAGCAACAGTTGGGCTGTAGCCCTGCCCATTTCTTCGCTGAATTGATCTACAGTAGTGAGCTTCGGGCTGATTAATTCGGCAAAAGGTTCGTTTGAGTATCCGGCAACCAGTATGTCATCGGGTATTTTGTGTCCAGCTTCCTGTAAGCCCTGAATAATGCCCATTGCCATGTAATCGGAGGCTGCAAATATTGCTTCGGGCAATTTATTCTTCTTCAGGTACAAACGTATGAAATCCAATGCTGAATCCAATGTGATGGGGCCTTCAAAACAAACTTGTTTCTCGTGATCAATACCGGCCTCGTTTAGTGCTTTCTTATATCCGTTGTAACGGTTTTTGTATATGCTTGAACTTCGTGGACCGCCCACCCAAACAATTTCTTTAACACCTTTTTCGAGTATGTGTTTTGTTAAATCGTACGAACCCGAAACATCATCATTTTCAACCTTGCTGACATCAAGTTTATCCGAAATACGGTCGAACATAACAAGGGGTATCTGATGTGCAATAACTTTTTCAAGGTGCTTAAGGTTTTTTGTTTCGATAGAAATTGATATTAAGATGCCGCCAACGCGGTTAGCAATGAGTGTTTTTAAGTTTTCTTTTTCTTTTTCAATGCTTTCTTCCGATTGGCATATAATTAAATTGAATCCGGCCGGGTTTAAAACACTTTCAACGCCGGTAATTACGTTTGAAAAAAAGTGCCGGTTTATCCGGGGCACAATCATACCTACGGTAGTGGCCCTGCCTTTGCGCAAGCTGGCAGCAATGCTATTAGGTTGATAATTAAGTTTTTTTGCCGTTTGCTGTACGAGTTCTTTGGTGCTTTTTTTAATTTTAGGATGATCATTTAAAGCCCTCGACACTGTTGAAGCTGTGATGTTTAAGTGTTGAGCAATGTCTTGTATCGTAGTTTGTTTTCTGATCATATAAAAATGTAATTTGAAATATAAAACAAAGATAAAAGAATAAATGCAAACGTTTGCATTGTGGTTTTATTTTTTTAATTTTGTCATGAAATAAATCAAAAATTATTTGATACTATGAATAAAGTAGTGACTTTTGGTGAAGTAATGTTGCGGTTGGCAACACCCGGTTTTCAACGATTTGATCAAGTTGATAATTTTTCAGCAACCTTTGGTGGTGGAGAGGCTAATGTTGCTGTTTCGCTTGCAAATTATGGTGTTGATGTAGACTTTGTTACGCGTTTGCCCGAAAACGATATTGCAATAGCGTGCATGAAAGATTTGCGTAAAAATGGTGTGGGCACCGAACAAATTATCCGGGGCGGAGAGCGCCTTGGAATTTATTTTCTCGAAAGTGGTGCTGTAAGCCGTGGCAGTAAAGTGGTATACGACCGTGCTCATTCTTCCGTTTCGGAAATTAAGCCGGGTATGGTTGACTGGAATAAAGTGTTTGAAGGTGTAACATGGTTTCACTGGACCGGTATTACACCGGCAATATCGCAGGGAGCTGCCGATGTCTGCCTTGAAGCCATTAAAGCGGCCAATGCTAAAGGGATTACTGTATCAACCGATTTGAACTACCGCAAGAACCTGTGGAAGTACGGAAAATCTGCCAACGAGGTAATGCCGGATCTGGTAGCCGGTTGTGATGTAATTCTGGGTAACGAAGAAGATGCAGAGAAGGTATTGGGTATTAAGGCCGATGGTGTGGATGTAACTGCCGGAGAAGTAACCGGTGCAGCTTACGAATCGGTTTCGAAACAAATAATGGAACAGTTTCCACGTTGTAAAAAAGTTATTACTACACTTCGTGGTTCAATTAGTGCAAGCCACAATAGTTGGTCGGGTGTATTATGGGATGGCAAAAAGCTTTATGAAGCTCCAACCTATCAAATAACACACATTGTTGACCGTGTTGGTGGTGGCGATTCATTTATGGGAGGTTTGATTTACGGGTTAATGACATGGCCGGATGATGATCAGAAAGCGCTGAATTATGCAGTGGCCGCTTCGTGCCTCAAGCATACCATTTATGGCGACTATAACCGCGTAAGTGTTGATGAAGTTATGAAACTGATGGAAGGCGACGCCTCCGGACGTGTTGCACGATAAACCGGTTTCAACCAGTTGAAACCGGAGTCATTAGGTAATGAGTGTCTTTTCACTAATGACTATTGACTAATGACTATTGACTAAATTTACTTAATGACTAAATAAAATGGCAAAATATTCAAGAATAGAAGTATTTCTTAAAATGAAGGAAGCCGGAATGGTTCCTTTGTATTACAATTCAGATGTTGAAAAATGTAAAAAAGTGGTAAAAGCCTGTTACGATGGCGGTGCCCGTGCTTTTGAGTTTACCAACCGGGGCGATTTTGCTCACGAGGTTTTTGCTGAGCTTTCAAAATATGCTAAGGAAGAACTTCCGGGCATGGCTATGGGCGTGGGGTCGGTTATCGATGCCGGAACCGCTTCGTTGTATATTCAGTTAGGTGCCGATTTTATTGTTTCGCCGTTGCTGAATCCAGATATGGCTAAAGTTTGTAACCGTCGTAAAGTACTGTGGTCGCCCGGATGTGGTTCGGTTTCTGAAGTAAACCAAGCCGAAGAACTGGGTGCAGAGCTTATTAAAATATTCCCGGGCTCACAGGTTGGCGGGCCAGCTTTTGTGAAATCAGTTAAGGGCCCGTGCCCGTGGACCGATATTATGCCATCGGGTGGGGTAACAACCGAATACGATAACCTTAAACCCTGGTTCGATGCTGGTGCAACTTGTGTTGGGATGGGCGGACAGTTAATGAAGAAGGAGTATGTTGATGAAGGTAACTTTGAAGGATTAGCTCAAAAGGTTAAAGAAACAATAGAATTGATAAAATCTATAAAACAAGGAAAATGATACCAACAAACCAATTACTCGGATTAGAAGGAAAAACAGCAGTTGTTACAGGTGCTGGAGGAGTTATTTGCAGTCGTATTGCCGATGGGTTGTGCGAAATTGGCATGAATGTAATGTTACTTGATGTTGACGAAGCCAGGGCTATTGAAAAAGCCGACGAGCTGAAAGCAAAATATCCTGATGTTATTGTTGAAGGATTTTTTGCTAATGTTTTGGATAAGCGTTCGCTTGAAAGCGCTAAAAAAAGAATTCTAAGTTTTGTTAGTGCAATCGATTTCCTAATTAATGGTGCCGGCGGTAATTCGCCTAAGGCAACCACCCAGTCAGAACAAATAATCCCGGGACAGGATGAAGATCTGTCAGATTTCTTTGATCTTGAAATGGATGGATTTGACCATGTTTTCAACCTGAATTTTAAGGGTACGGTTTTACCATCAATGGTATTCGGAAAAGATTTAGTTGACAGAGGTAATGGGGGAATTCTGAATGTTTCTTCAATGAATGCATTCAGGCCACTGACAAAAATACCGGCATACTCTGCAGCCAAATCTTCCATAAACAATTTCACACAATGGCTATCTGTGCATTTTGCAAAAACAGGTGTGAGGGTTAATGCCATAGCACCGGGCTTCTTTTTAACTACTCAAAATAAATTTTTATTGGTAGATGATAAAGGAAAGCCAACAGAGCGAGGCCAGAAAATTATTAATGGTACACCAATGGGACGCTATGGCGAAATTGAAGAGCTTGTAGGAACTTCTATTTACTTATTGAGTGATATGTCGAAATTTGTTACCGGTATTGTCATTCCTATCGATGGTGGTTTCAGCGCTTACAGCGGAGTATAATCCATACCGATATTCATCGGTATGGAGTCATTATTTATTAGTACAACAAAAACCAACGACTAATTTACTAATGACCAACGACTAATTTACTAATGACCAATGACCAATTTACCAATGACTAATTTACAAATAACCAATAAACTAAATAGTTATGGAACTTAAAAAGAACTTTAAATATTCAATGGTAGTGCCAACCAGCATGGGTGTGCGTATTACCCCGGTAAACGGACAACCCGTTCACTCAACCGATACTTTTAAAATGCAGGCAACCAGTGCCGAGACCAATGTAGCAAGCATTTCGTCTTATTTAGGTTTACCTGTAAAAGTGTTGACAACTTTTGTAAAGGACAGTCCGGTTGCTAAGTTCATTAAAAGCAATTTACGCAGCCGCCATATGGACTACGAAGGACCTGAAGTAGAACAGGGTAATCCTTGGGGATACCGCCACCAGTTTAATATTGCTGACAGTGGATATGGATCACGTGGCCCCAGGGTGCAAAACGACCGTGCTGGTGAAGTAGGGCGTACCCTAAATGTGAAAGATTTTGATATCGAACGTATTTTTGGCGAAGAAGGTGTGCAAATTGTTCATTTGTCAGGTTTGATCGGTGCTTTATCACCCGAAACCAGCAAGTTTTGCCTTGAACTGGCCCGTGCTGCTAAAAAATATGGCACAAAAATTTCTTTCGACCTCAATTACAGGGCTTCATTCTGGAAAGGACGCGAAGAAGAATTACGCGAAATGTTTACTGAAATCGCTTCAGTTTCTGATATTCTTATTGGTAACGAGGAAGATTTTCAGCTTTGCCTTGGAATAGAGGGGCCCGACGCAGGTGGTAAAGGTATTCAGGACAAAATTGACGGCTTTAAAGAAATGATAACCCGTGTGAAGAAAACCTTTCCGAATGCATCGGTTTTTGCCACAACATTGCGTGAAGTGAAAAGCGCCAACGAACACTTATGGGGTGCCATAATGCTTGCAGAAGATGAATGGCAGGTCATTGAACCCCGCAAAATTACTGTGCTCGACCGCATTGGTGGTGGCGACGGATTTGTTGGGGGATTGCTGTATGGAATTCTTAAAGGCTGGCCTTCAGAAAAATGGGCACAGTTTGGATGGGCTACAGGTGCAATGGCAACTACATTCCTTACCGATTATGCTCAGCCTGCCGATGAGGATATGGTGTGGAGCATTTGGAGTGGTAATGCCCGTGTGAAACGATAAAGTGAAAGGCAAATGCATTGCCGCTGAATCTTTTTTGCTAACTTCACGTGCATATAAACCTAAAATTATAACTAAGATGAAACGACTTTTAAACCTGGGGCTTTTATTAATTATTGTACTAACTTTTTTTTCCTGTAAAAACCAAACTGGCAGCGATGTTACTATTGGTTTTTTAATCCATTCAACAACCAGTTCTCGCTGGCAAATGGACATTTCTTATGTCGAAGAGCGTGCAGCTGAAGTTGGTGCAACTATAATTTTGAAAGATGCCGGAGGCGATGAAAATATGCAACTTGCACAGGCTAATGAATTGCTTGAAATGGGTGTTGATGCACTTATTGTTGTTGCAGCAAACCAAAACACTGCAGCGGGAATTGTACGTGAAGCTCATGATTACAATGTCCCTGTTATTGCATACGACAGGCTAATTAAGAATTCTGATCTGGATTATTTAGTTTCATTTGAATACGAACGGGTAGGAGAACTAATGGTTGAATATGTTGCCGACAATGTTGAAAATGGTAATTGCGTAATTCTATGGGGCGATGCATCTGATGCTAATGCCGTTTTTGTTAAAAAAGGACATGAAAATGCAATGAATCTTTTAAAGAAAAACAACATCAAAACGGTATATAAAACCTTTATCGAAGACTGGACATACGAAAATGCCTATCATCAGATGAATACAATTCTTGATTTTTATCCTGAAAAGATTGATGCGGTTATTGCCTGTAACGATCCATTGGGTATTGGAGCTAGCGATGCTTTGCGCGAACATGGTTATAAACCCGGTGAAGTTATTATAACAGGGCAGGATGCCACGCTTGAATTTGTGCATTCGATGCTTGACGGAGGAATTACAATGTCGGTTGGAAAACCGATTAAGGAATTAGCCTATGGTGCTATCGATTTAGTTGTGAAAATTGTAAAAGAAGAAGAAACTTCAAGCTTTGATAAAACAGTTAATAACGGACGAAAAGATGTACCGGCTAAATTGTTTTCACCATATATCATTGATGAAACAAATTTTGAGAAAATACTTATTGAAGGTGATGTTTTTACTCGCGACCAGGTTTTTATTGATAATTAAAAAGTAATATAAATGATATATTTTGAATCAGGAGCCCCCGATGCTGTATTGACAGACAATGACCTGAAAGTGGGATTATTTTCGGCATTGGAAAAATTGGGCAGCAAATCGAAGGTTTTGGCCATTCCGCCCGATTATACACGCTTGCCATCAAAAGCAGGTGAATTAACGGCCTTTGCACATCAATACTACAAAGATAAACTGACAGATATACTTCCTGCACTCGGCACACATTCGCCTATGACAGCAGAGCAGATTGAGCATATGTTTCCTGGCGTTCCCGGAGAGTTGTTCCGTGTTCACGACTGGCGTAACGATGTAATTACTCTCGGGGAAGTACCCGGTGAATATGTTGAAAAAGTATCGGAAGGAAACGTGAACTTTAGCTGGCCGGCACAAATTAATAAATTGTTGCAGGAAGGTGGTTTCGACCTGATATTATCGCTCGGCCAGGTTGTGCCACACGAAGTGGTTGGTATGGCCAACTACAATAAAAATATTTTTGTGGGCACCGGCGGTTCAGAAGGTATAAATAAAAGTCATTTCATTGGTGCTGCATACGGTATGGAGAAGATGATGGGCAGAGCCGATACACCTGTTCGCAAAGTCTTCAACTATGCAACCGATAACTTCGCACAGCACTTACCAATTATTTATGTACAAACCGTAGTTGGTGTTGATGATGAAGGTAAGTTAGTAACGAGAGGGCTTTTTGTTGGAGATGATTTTGAGGTGTTTGAAAAAGCTGCAGAACTGTCGCTCAAAGTAAATTTCGATATGGTTGATAAGCCGTTGAAAAAAGTTGTTGTATGGCTCGATCCTAGCGAGTTTAAAAGCACCTGGCTGGGTAACAAAAGCATTTACCGCACCCGCATGGCAATGGCTGATGATGGTGAACTGATTGTGTTGGCTCCGGCTTTGAAAGAGTTTGGAGAAGACAAGCAGATTGATGTGTTAATTCGCAAATACGGATATTTCGGTACACCGGAAACATTAAAAGCTGTTGACGAGAATGAAGATTTACAGGAAAACCTGGGCGCAGCAGCACACTTAATTCACGGTTCATCCGAAGGTCGTTTTAGTATTACGTATTGTCCCGGTAAAAACGACTGGAACATATCACAAAAAGAAATTGAAAGTGTAGGCTTCAATTATGCCGATATAGATGAAGTAACTGAAAAATACAATCCGGAGAATTTAAAGAACGGGTTCAATACCATGCCTGATGGGGAAGAGATTTTTTACATCTCGAATCCGGCATTGGGGTTATGGGCATACAAAGATCGTTTTAAATAAAATATCTATCCGATGAAAGACGTTAAATGGGGTATAATAGGTTGCGGTGATGTAACCGAAGTGAAGAGTGGTCCGGCTTTCAGTAAAGCTCCACACTCTGAACTCGTTGCAGTGATGCGTCGTGATGCATCAAAAGCAGCCGATTATGCTAAACGTCACTCTGTTAAAAAATGGTATTCCGAAGCCCAAAAACTCATTGAGGATTCTGAAGTAAATGCAATTTATGTGGCAACGCCGCCATCATCGCATGCTTTTTATGCAAAGATGGCTATACAGGCAGGTAAGCCGGTGTACATAGAAAAACCCATGTGCCGTACCTACGCTGAATGTATTGAGGTAAATGAACTTGCAGAAAAGCATGAAGTTCCGGTTTTTGTAGCTTATTATCGGAGAAAACTTTCTGGTTTTCTGAAAGTAAAATCATTGATTGAACAAGGTGCCATTGGTGAGGTTCGCACTCTATCATTACAACTTTTTAAACATGCCGAAGAAGATTTGTCTTCATTGCCATGGCGCGTTGACCCTTCAGTTGCTGGTGGAGGGCATTTTTATGATCTGGCATCGCATCAATTGGATTATTTAGATTATGTATTTGGTCCGATCAATGAAGTTTATTCAGTTGTAGAAAATCAAGGCGGACTATATCCGGCTGAGGATATTATTTCCGCCTCTTTTTCGTTTAAAAGTGGGGTAATAGGTAATGGAAACTGGTGTTTTAACGCATCTGCTGTTAACGACAGGGATGTTATGGAGATTATTGGCACGAAAGGGAGAATTGAATTTTCATGTTTCGATTTTACCCCGGTAAAACTTGTTAAACAGGATGGAACACAGTATTTTGAATATTCAAAGCCATCACATGTCCAGCAATCTATGATTGAGCATGTTGTGGCTGTGCTTTGCAATGAAGAAGAAGCTGTAAGTTCCGGTAAAACTGGTGCCCGAACCAACAAAGTAATGGAAGAAATTGTAAATAGATATTATAAAACAAAAAAATAAAAAGGAAATATATTATGGCAAAAAAAGCAGATATTGGTCTGATTGGTTTAGCTGTTATGGGTGAAAACCTGGTGTTAAACATGGAAAGTAAAGGTTTTACTGTAGGGGTTTATAATCGTACTGTTGAAAAAGTTGATAAGTTTATTAGCGGACGTGGTGCCGGTAAGAATTTTATAGGGGCCCATTCTATTGAAGAATTATGCGCTAATCTTGAACGTCCACGCAAAGTAATGATGTTGGTTAAGGCCGGAAAGCCGGTTGATGACTTTATAGAAAAAATTATTCCTCACCTCGAGGAAGGCGATATTATTATCGATGGAGGTAATTCTCACTTCCCCGATACAATTCGCCGTACAAAATACGTTGAAAGCAAAGGATTGTTATACATTGGTACCGGAGTGTCAGGTGGTGAAGAAGGTGCGCTTAAAGGCCCATCGATGATGCCAGGTGGTTCGAATGAAGCATGGCCCCATGTGAAAGATATTTTTCAGGCAGTTGCTGCAAAAGTTGAAGATGGAAGCCCTTGTTGTGAATGGGTTGGAGAAGACGGTGCCGGCCATTTTGTGAAAATGGTTCATAATGGTATTGAATATGGCGATATGCAGATTATCACTGAAGTTTATCAGCTGATGCATGAAATGCTTGGGCTTAACCATGAGGAAATGTACGATGTATTTACCAAATGGAACGAAGGTATACTTGACTCTTACCTAATTGAAATTACTCGTGATATATTGGGGTACAAAGATGAAGACGGTGAACCGTTGGTTGAAAAAATACTGGATACTGCCGGACAAAAAGGTACCGGAAAATGGACGGGTATTGCTGCACTTGACGTTGGTGCGCCACTTACTCTGATTGGCGAAGCTGTTTTCTCAAGGATATTATCTTCACAAAAGGATTTACGTGTTAAGGCTTCTAAAGTATTAAGCGGGCCGATACCAAAATTTGAAGGCGACAAAAAGCAGTTTATTAACGATCTTGAAAATGCATTGCTCGGAGCTAAAATTGTATCGTACGCACAGGGTTATAACCTGATGAGCGAAGCAGCCAAAGAGCATGACTGGGATTTGAACTACGGTGGCATTGCCCTGATGTGGCGTGGTGGTTGCATTATACGTTCGGTATTCCTTGGCGATATCAAAAAAGCCTTCGACAATAATCCGCAGTTGGAGAACCTGTTGATGGATAGTTATTTCAAAGAAAAAATTGAAGCAGCCCAGGAAGGTTGGAGAAGAGTAGTACAAGCCGCTGTGGCTAACGGAATTCCGGTTCCGGCAATTTCCACTGCATTGTCATATTACGATGGTTTCAGAAGCGAACGCCTGCCTGCGAACTTGTTACAGGCACAACGCGACTATTTCGGAGCGCACACATATGAACGTGTTGATAAACCACGTGGAGAATTTTTCCATACCAACTGGACAGGCCGTGGTAGCGATACTGCGTCATCTACATATAATGCATAATAAAATAATTGTCAATTATTGATTCTAAAATCCGGGAAGCTTTGTAGTATCGCTTCCCGGATGTTGTACATAAAAACTTATTTTAATGATTGCAAAAAATAAATATTTATTTTATCTGATCTTAGCGTCCTTGCTGGTATTCCTTTTTTCGGCATGTGGTATAAAAGATGAACGTACCGTGTTGAAGTTGGCTCATGGATTGGAACCCAGCCACCCAGTGCATAAGGGTATGGTTGAAATGGCAAAGCGTCTTGATGATATTTCTGATGGAAAAATGGAAATTGAAATTTACCCGAGTGGACAACTTGGCTCTGAACAACAATGTGTTGAGCTACTTCAAATTGGTAGTTTGGCAATAACAAAAGTTTCTGCAGCTGTGCTCGAAAGTTTTACGAATAATTTTCAAGTTTTAGGACTTCCATATATTTTTCGTTCGAAACAACACTCCTTTAATGTTTTGGACGGAGAAATTGGAAAGGAACTTCTTTTAAGTACTGAGCCGTACAATGTACGTGGATTATGTTTCTACGATGCCGGTTCAAGAAGTTTTTATACCATTAACCAGCCTATCGAAACACCTGACGATTTAAATGGATTAAAATTAAGGGTAATGAAAAGCCAAACAGCCATGCAGCTGGTAAAGGCTATGGGAGGTTCTCCAACGCCGATTTCATGGGGGGAGTTGTATACTGCCCTGCAAAGTGGTGTTGTAGACGGCGCTGAAAATAACCCGCCGAGCTTTTATACTTCACATCATTACGAAGTTTGTAACTATTATTCACTTAATGAACATACCATGGTTCCTGATGTACTCATTGTCAGTACAATTGTGTGGAACAGGTTAACCGATCAGGAAAAAGAATGGTTGCAACAAGCAGCTAATGAGTCGGTTCCACGTCAACGTGAGTTGTGGGCTAAATCTGAAGAAGAGTCTTTAAGGAAAGTGCAGGAGGCCGGCGTTAAAATTAATTATCCCGATAAAGAACCTTTTGCCAAAAAAGTTGAACCTATGATTGAATCGTATCGTTCGGAACCTAAATTGTATGATTTGATACAACGAATAAAAGCCGTGGAGGACTAAACACATGACAATAAGAGAACGAATTGATAAAGTATTGGAGATTACACTTGTAGTCTTTTTAAGTGTATTGGTGATTGATGTACTTTGGCAGGTAGTAAGCCGTTACTTGTTGTCATCTCCAAGCTCGTTTACCGACGAGCTTGCCGGTTTTTTGCTGATATGGGTTGGTGTGCTTGGAGCTGCTTATGTGCATGGTAAGCAGGAGCATCTTGCCATCGACTTGCTCTTGCAACGCTCGAAACCAGAAAGACAAAGGGTGTTGATAATTCTCATTAATGCATTAATCTTTTTATTTGCCATTATTGTTATGGTTATTGGTGGTGCATGGCTTGTTACTACACGTTTCCAGCTTGAAGTAATTTCTTCTGCCTTACATTTGCCATTAGGCTTTGTATATATTGTACTACCGGTAAGTGGTTTGTTAATGGCTTATTATTCACTTGAGATTATCAGAAAAAACATCAAAAAATAATCGATTTATAATATCTGCATTGCAGATTTAACCGAAAAAATATGGAGTTTCTTGGAATTATAATATTAGTTGTAAGCTTTGTCGTTTTGCTTGTATTGGGAGTTCCCATTGCTTTTAGTATTGGGATATCCGGCATATTAACGATGTTGGTAAGCATCGATACACTTCCTGCTATTACAACATTTGCACACCGGATGGCTACCGGGCTCGATAGTTTTACCTTATTGGCTATCCCGTTCTTTATATTAGCAGGCAATATCATGAATAGTGGGGGAATAGCCATGCGGCTTATTAACCTGGCACGTGTGGTTGTGGGCAAATGGCCTGCCGGATTGGCGTTTGTGAATGTATTCGCCAATATGTTATTTGGAGCCATTTCAGGTTCTGCCGCTGCTTCAGCTTCAGCCATCGGAGCCATTATGAAAGGCGAGATGAAGCGTGAGGGGTATGATGAAAACTATAGTGCTGCTGTTAACATCACTTCGGCAACTACCGGTTTGTCAATTCCGCCCAGTAATATTCTTATTGTGTACTCACTTGCCAGTGGAGGAGCTTCAATTACAGCACTCTTTCTAGCAGGTTATTTGCCTGGAATTCTTACAGGGGTTTCGATAATGCTTATGGCAATGAGTATGATGATTTACAAGCAAAAGGGAGCCAAAGTGGTTGCAAAAACATTATTAAAGATTTTTGTTATCACCGCAATAATAATATTTGCCGGTATTGGGCTTAAAAAACTTAATGGTGTGTCACCCATATCCTTTAAATTAGCGGGGGTAGCAATAATAGGTGTTATCTTACTTTTATTTGGCCGAAAGGTTAAAAAAAGTCCTAAAGGAGCCAAACGCGCTTTTAAAATCTTGTGGGATGCCATTCCCAGTTTGTTATTGCTGATAATTATTATTGGTGGTATTGTTGCCGGATATTTTACTGCAACCGAGGCCTCTGCTATTGCCGTGTTGTATGCCTTATTGCTGGCACTTGCTTATAAAGAAATTACAATTAAAGATATGCCGCGTATTATCTTAAATTCAATACGTACAACATCTATTGTATTGCTTCTTGTTGCTGCCAGTATGGGTCTGTCGTGGATAATGGCATACGAAAATATACCACAAAATGTAAGTGAAGTATTGTTGGGATTAAGTGATAGCAAATTTGTTATTCTTCTTGTTATCAACCTTATATTGCTTGTTGTTGGTGTTTTTATGGACATGACTCCTGCCGTTCTTATTTTTACCCCCATATTTTTACCTATTGTAACCGATCTGGGATTAGACCCTGTTCATTTTGGTATTATTATGGTGCTTAACCTGAGTGTGGGACTTTGTACGCCGCCTGTAGGTTCTGTCTTGTTTATCGGATGTAGTGTAGCCAACGTGAGGATTGAACGCGTTATTAAACCATTGATACCAATGTTTATTGTAATGGTAATCTCGTTGCTGTTGGTAACTTACATTCCTGAAATCAGCTTGTGGTTGCCAAGTTTATTTGGTGTTTAATATTAAAACAGAAAAAAGATGATGAAACGAAGATGAACTTTTTTAATTAAAAGTTCGCCAAAGGCAATGATTAACCCCGATGGTCATCGGGACATGTGAGAGCGAAGCGGTTCCATACGTTCTCAAATTTAGAATTACAATGTGGAACTACTAATTATAAATTTTAAACGTATGAAAAAAATAGGAAAATATTCTTTTGGTGTAGGCGATCGTTTTGGTCACCAGGGTAAAGCACAATTGAAAGCTTTTATGGCAGCCAAAGAAGAATTGAATATTGATATAACACCGGTGTGGAATAAATCATACCGTGAACATACTACCATTGGCACAGAGCCTTCAGAAGTAAGGACTGAAGCTGATGCAGCTGTAAAAGAACTTGGCTGGAAGGGTGATTATTTTGTTGATGCTGATCATATCAACCTTAAAAATGTTGACTCTTTTATTGAACCAAGCGATTTTTTCACAATTGATGTGGCTGACTTTATTGGTGAGGCAGCTCCGGCTGAAAAAATTGCAGCTTTTGTTTTAAATCACAAAAGTTATCTTGGAGAATTAAGCATTCCGGGTGTCGATGAGTCTTTCAACGTTACTAAAGAGTGGCTTGAGTCATTTGCAGTTAATTATTTGAAAGCTATGGAAGAAGCTTCAAATGTATATAATTACCTGGTTAAGAAAAAAGGTGAAGGCAATTTTATACCCGAAGTTTCATGTGACGAAACTGACACACCTCAGTCACCGCTCGATCTGTTTTTTATTTTCAAGCTGTTGGCCGATCACAATGTGCCGGCTCAAACCATTGCACCACGTTTCTCCGGAAGATTTAATAAAGGAGTTGATTATGTGGGTGATGTTGCGCAATTTGAAAAAGAATTTGAGCAAGACCTTCTGGTTATAAAATATGCGGTGAAAGAATTTGGACTACCTGATAACCTTAAACTTAGTGTGCATTCAGGGAGTGATAAATTTGCAATTTATCCGGTTATTGGTAAACTAATTCGTAAACACAATACCGGAATCCATATCAAAACAGCAGGAACAACATGGCTTGAAGAGATAGCAGGTCTTGCAATATCTGATGGCGACGGTTTAGCGCTTGCAAAAGAAGTATATGCAACTGCGTACAACAAAATGGAAGAACTTACTGCACCTTATGCGTCAGTTATTGATGTGAAAATGAAAAATCTTCCTAAGCCCGACGATGTTCAAAAATGGAGTGGCGTGCAATTTGCCAATGCATTAATTCATGACCAAAGTTGTGCTGATTTTAATGCCGATTTTCGTCAGTTAATACATGTTGGATACAAAGTTGCCGCCCAAAAAGGTGATGAATACTATTCTGCACTTAAAAAATTTGAATCAAACATCGAAAAACAAGTCTTTGAAAATATATACGAACGACATGTTAAACGTCTTGGTTTTTAATGCTTTATTAATATAATATTTCAGTAAGGGACGTCTCATTGTAGATTGTCCCTTTTTTTATTTGTTAATTTACTTTGATTAAGTGCTCGATTATTATAAATTAACATGCAATTAAAAATGTTGATTTTATGCATGTTGAAAACAATGAATGGCAAGAAAAATTAAAAGAAGAGAATAAGCACCTTAAGCAGGAGTTGAAAGCACTTAATGAGCAAAAAAAACTTGCTGATGAACAATATGCAATTTTGTTTGCCAATTTGAGCCATGAAATCCGAAGTCCGCTCAATGGTATATTGGGGTTTGCTGAACTCCTTCGTTCAGATGATGTTTCATGTGAAGAAGGGAAGACCTATACAAGTGTAATTGAAGAAAGTGGCGTTGCGCTGATGAATATTATTTACGATGTGCTCGATTTATCAAAAATTAAGGCGGGGCAATACAAAGTTTATCCCGAGGCATTTGACCTTAATGATATGATTTTCGATCTTCTGATGATGTATCGCCCGCAAGCTGAACAAAAAGGATTACAGTTATTTGTTGAAAATATGATTAGTGAGGAATTTGTTATACATTCTTCACCTGAAACTATTTTGCGGATATTATCAAAATTATTGGATAATGCGATTAAATATACAAAAGGCGGCTGGATAAAGTTAAGCTATAAAAAAGCTGAACAGCATGTGGTTTTTGAAGTAGAAGACACGGGAATAGGAATTCAGGAACCTACACGTTCCAATTTATTTAATCGTTTTATTGAACTTGATGTGTCAAAATCGCGTAAGGTCAGTGGTACCGGGCTTGATCTTACATTGTGTAACGGACTGGTAAAATTGTTAGGTGGCGAAATTTGGCATGAAAATCGCAAGGATGGAGGATCTGTTTTTAATTTTTCGGTAGAAGACTATTCTGCCCGTTAACTGTATTTATCAACTTAAAAAATAAAAAGAATGTTTGTATTTTTTATACCCTGACAATTTAATTGCTTCTTATGTTGAAATATTCCAAATTATTTGTGAAGTTAATGTTTTCTATTTGTTAGTAAAGTTTTAAATTTGCAAGTCATTAAAATCGGGGGTCTAGAATGAAGGATAAGAACTTCAATTACTGTAAAACGTTAACAGAATATCGTAGGGAAAAAACGGTTGAAGTGGATGTTGGCGGAGTTTCAATGGGGGGAGATAATCCAATCAGGGTTCAGTCGATGACTGATACTGATACTATGGACACGGATGCCACGGTTGAGCAGATTATTCGTATAATAAAAGCCGGTACCGACTATGTGCGGATAGCTGTAAAAACTACGAAAGAAGCTGAAAATCTTAAGAATATTCAAGATGAAGTTCGCTCACTGGGATACAAAACACCATTAATTGCCGATGTTCATTTTAATTCGAAAATTGCTGAAACTGCAGCAAAGTATGTTTCAAAAGTTCGGATTAACCCCGGGAACTTTTATGATAAAAAATCTAAATTTGAGCAGTATGTTTATACTGATGCAGAGTACAGAACGGAGCTGGCAAAAATTGAAGACAAACTTGTTCCTTTTCTTAATACCTGTAAAAAGCAAGATGTAGCCATACGGATTGGCGCCAATCAAGGCTCGTTGTCTGATCGTATTATGAGCCGTTACGGTGATACTCCGCTGGGAATCGTTGAATCTGTTATGGAGTTTTTACGTATTTGTCAGAAACATGAGTTTCATAAAATTGTCATTTCAATCAAATCATGGAATACCCGGTTTTTAGTATATACGGTACGACTCATGAATTACAAAATGCGTCTCGAAAAAATGAAGTACCCGCTTCATATTGGCGTAACAGAAGCTGGTGAGGGCGAAGATGGACGCATCCGTTCTGCAATTGGAATTGGCACATTGCTGATCGATGGGTTGGGAGATACCATCAGGGTTTCATTAACCGAAAAGCCGGAAAACGAAATTCCTTATGCTCAGAAACTTGTAAAAGTAGTTGAAGCCCGAAAGGGGCACGAGCAAATTGATGCACCTGTTTTTACTCAAACAAACCCCTTTGAGTATGAACACCGTTATGGACGTCCGGTACGTAAAGTTGGTAACCGGCGTTTGCCTGTTGTGATTGCTCACTTGCAGGATAGCAGTATTGTTGAAGTTTCTAACCTGAACGGACGTACTGAGCCTGATTACTATTTTGACGGTAAGTCAATACTGAATCGTAAAGGGCGTAAGTTCCCAACCCTTACACTCGAAGATTATTTATACAACGATATCTACCAAAGTACTCATCGTTTTATTCGTTGTAGCCGAAAAGAGTTAGTGGAATTTCGGAAATCGAACCCCGAGATTGTAGCCAAGCTTAAAGCTGAACGTAAAGCAGTTATATTGCTGGAATCAGATAACGAAAACCGGTATGCCGATATGCGGGCATTCTTTATGTTGCTCGAATCTATTATTTGCCGTTTGTCAGTTGTGCTTTGGGGGCATTACAATGAAAAGAAACTCGAAGATTTACAACTGAAAGCTGCAACGGATCTGGGAGGTCTGTTTATCGATGGCTATGGCGACGGGATTATGCTTACCAATGAAGATTCAAATATTTTTTATTCCGACCTTAAAAATACCAGTTTTCATATTCTGCAAGCCACGCGCATGCGTATATCCAAAACAGAATTTATTTCATGCCCGGGATGTGGCCGTACACAATTCGATCTTCATAAAACAACATTGGATATTAAAAGCCACTTTGGGCATCTGAAAAACCTGAAAATTGGCGTAATGGGGTGCGTGGTTAACGGGCCGGGTGAAATGCTCGATGCTGATTATGGTTTCGTAGGCGAAGGCAATGGAAAAATAAGCCTCTACAAAGGGTCTAAAGTACTTAAACGCCATATTCCATATGAAGATGCTGTAATTGAACTGGAACGCATTATTAAAGAAAATGGCGATTGGGAAGAACAATAATCAATAAAATATTATAACGTAGGTTTTGCTATTTTTTGATTTACAACATCTGTGATTCAAATGTAAATTCTTTTTTATAAAATCTGAAAACAATTGAAAACCATAGGAAGCAATTGGTTTCAACTTTTTCCTACCACTTTCTATTGTTTTCGATAGATTTTAAAAAAAACTTAATTGAGTAATAAACATACAAACAGCTCGAAAATTACATCGAGCTGAAATTAAGTTATTCTTTGTTGGTTACTAAGGTGATATCAAGTATAAAGTCGTCATAAATCATATTATCACCTAAATTTTCAAAAAACTTGCCTGAACCATAACGAACGTTGTATTTTGTACGGTCAACATTAATGGTTGCTTCAAACACATTTCCGGTTTTTGTCCCCTCAAATTCAATAGGGTGGGTAATGCCCTTGATAGTAAGTTCTCCTTTAACTGTAGTTTTGCCATTTTGAAGTTTTGTGCTGTTGTTTAATTTTAAAACTGATGTAGGATGATTTTCAACTGAGAAAAAATCATCGGATTTTAAATGGCCAACCAGTTTTTCTCTGGTTTCACCGCTTAGGTCTTTGTTTGTAATTGTTGTCATGTTAATCACAAACATTCCTTTAGATATCCGGTTGTCATTCAGTGTAAATGAGCCTTCAGTAAGTTCAATGCTGCCATTATGTTGACCGGTAACTTTCTTTCCAGTCCATTTTAAATCCGATTTTTCGGTATCTACTGTAAAATTCTGAGCGTTTACTGTGAACGCTAAAATGAATATAAAAATATTCAATAATGCTCCTTTTTTCATCTTTGTATCTGTTTTTTAGTTAAACCTATTAGCAATTGAATTGAGCCTTAAATTCGTTTTATCTTTAGAACTTTTCAATTGTCTATCGGCATCTCGCCATTTTGTATTAAACTCAATACAATTTATTAAACGTATGTTTTTTAATTGTATTGAAGTGTGAATATAACAGATAATCATATCTTTTGTTTATAATTATTGCCTCTATGTGAAGCGTATGTCGATTTGTATACTCAAAAAAATCGATTGGTAACCCTGCAGGAATGAAATTTGACGTTAATTCGTACTAATGATAAAATCATGAATATTTATAATAATATATATCAAATTAATTAATGTGAGATGAAGAAAATTTACTACACAACTTTGTTGTTCTGGATGACAACATTGTTTTTATCATCAAATGTGTTTGGTCAGCCATTAGCTTTTCCCGGTGCCGAGGGGCATGGAGCATATACCATTGGAGGTCGTGGTGGCGAAGTGATTGAGGTAACAAATTTAAGTGATGGCTCAGAGGGAAGCTTAAATTATGAAGGAAGTTTACGCGCAGCCATCGAGGCTTCAGGGTCACGTACTGTTGTTTTTAAAGTTTCAGGCACAATTGAATTGAAACATAATTTGACAATAAAGAATGATGATATCACTATTGCAGGGCAAACTGCACCCGGAGGCGGAATATGCCTGAAAAATTACCCGTTGACAATAAAAGCTGATAATGTAGTTATAAGATATATTCGAAGCAGGCTTGGCGATGAAAAGGAAGTAGCTGATGATGCAATGTGGGGACGTGAACAGAAGAATATTATTATTGATCATTGCTCAATGAGTTGGTCGGTAGATGAGGCTGCATCATTTTACGATAATGAGAATTTTACTTTACAGTGGTGTATTGTTAGTGAAAGTCTTTATAATTCTGTTCATCCAAAAGGTAAGCATGGTTATGGTGGAATTTGGGGTGGAATGAAAGCCAGTTTCCATCATAATTTACTTGCTCATCATTCAAGCCGTAATCCACGTTTTAATGGTAGCAGGTATCACAATCAACCTGAAAAAGAGATTGTAGATTTCAGAAATAATGTTATTTATAACTGGGGTAAAAACAGTGCTTATGGTGGCGAAAAAGGCAATCATAATATGGTGAACAACTATTATAAAAGCGGTCCCGCAACACACAGTAAACAAAATCGGATTATTGAACAATACGATGTCGGGAACTGGTACATTACCGGTAATTATATTTATGGATATCCTGATGTTACTGCCGACAACTGGGATGGAGGGGTTCAGCCTAAAAGTTCACTTTCGCTTAGTGAATTACGTGTTGATGAGCCTTTCCCAACTGGTGATATTGTAACGCAAACAGCGGAGGAAGCATTTGCTTCGGTTTTGGAAAACGCAGGCTGCAATGTGCCATTGCGCGATGCTATTGACGAGCGGGTGGTAAACGAAACCTTAACCGGAACTGCGACGTATGGTGGGAGTTATGGAAGCGAAGAAGGTATTATTGATACACAGGAAGAAGTTGGCGGATGGATCGACCTGGCTGCAGGCGAAGCTCCAGAAGATGTTGATCATGATGGAATGCCCGATTACTGGGAAGATGAAATTGGATTGGATAAAAACGACCCTGAAGATCGTAACATGGAATTAAGTGACAAAACTACTGTTTTAGAGCTGTATTTAAACAGTCTTGTTGATAATGAACTTGGAAATCTTGTAAATGATATACAGGTTGTTAATGATTTGAAAGTTTTTCCAAATCCTGTAAGAAACACAGCTAATGTTCAATTTTCGTTACATGGACAGCGTGATGTCAACTTAGCCATTTTTGATATCACGGGACGCGAGGTATTAAATGGTGGAGTAGTTAACGGTATTTCAGGGTATAATTCTTTACAGTTGGATGTTTCAATGTTAAACAATGGCGTGTATTTCCTGAAAATTGATAGTGGAATTAATCCAACGATTTCGAAAGTTGTTGTCAAAAAATAATAATAAGAGTAAAAGTAGAAAATAGAAGGTGCTAAAGGCTTGAAGCCTTAAAGCACCTTCTTATTTTAGTTAATGTTAAAAGAACCATGCAGCAATTGTTCAGCCGAAGATTTGCCTATAAAAAAATTAACCTTACCCTTTTCAAGATTGAATTCATGTTTCTCTACATCCCAATATTTCAGGTCTTCAGTTTTTAGTTCAATCGAAACTCTTTTAGTTTCGCCGGCCGGAATTGTAAGCCTGTCGAAACCTTTTAGTGCAATTCGTGGGCGATCAATTTTCGATTCTGGGAAACTTACATATAGCTGAGGCACTTCATCTCCATCCAGCTTCCCGGTATTGGTAATCTCAAATTGAATCGGGATTGTATCATCATCTTCAAATGTGTTATTTGAAAGCTTGAGGTTTGAATATTCAAAATTGGTATACGAAAGACCGTATCCAAAAGGAAAAAGTGGCTGGTGTTTATCATACATGTAGGTGCGTCCGTTGCGAATATTATAGTCGAGTATAGGTAACAGGTGATCGATAGATGCCGACCAGGTTTGAACGAGTCTTCCGGCCGGATTGGTTTTCCCGAACAGCACATCGGACAAGCCGTTGCCCAGCTCCTGGCTCGATTGTGAAATATGCAAAATGGCAGGAATATTATCTTTTGACCAGTTAATGGCATACGGAAAGCTTGAAACGAGTACCAAAACAGTATTTGGATTGGCCGCGTACACAAGTTTGGCCAGGTCTTCTTGTTCCAGGGAAATAGCCTGTCGGTCTACATCTTCGCGTCCGTCGCTGAAAACGTAGTTTTCTCCCCAGGGTAAGTTATAACCCAACGGATGATTTCCAATACATACGATAGCCATATCTGCTTTTTGAGCCGCTATTACAGCCGAATCAGCCTTGTTGGTTTTTGTGAAGAACACTTCCACGCCGGGGCCAACGGCATTTCTGATTCCGTCAACAACTGTTACTTTGTAGGGCGGTGTGCCTGAGTACCAGTCGGAAATAACCATGTTTGCACTGGGGCCTATAACAGCTATACTTTTGATTTCATTTTTGTTAATGGGTAAAATGTTGTTTTCATTCTTAAGAAGAACTACCGATTTGGCCGTTGCCTCACGTGCCAGTTGCCTGGCTTCAGGTTTTTTCCATAAGTCAACTGTATCAGCAATACCTATTTTATCGTATGGGTTTTCCGGCGAATCGTCTAATAATCCTAAGCGAAGTAAAACCCTCAGAACGCCTCGTACAGCTCTGTCAATTTCTTTTTCCGGGATCATTCCTTTTTGAATGGATTCAGTAAGTGGTTCTTTATAATCATCAAGAAACATATTGATACCGGCATTGATGCAACCTTCAGCGGCCTCGTTGAGGTTAGGGTAATAGTTATGGTGGGTAACCAGTTGCCGGTATGCCCCACCATCAGTAGCAATAATGCCGTTTTGTCCCCATTCGTTTATGGTTACTTCACGCAGAACGGGATGAACGGCACATGGAATGCCGTTATATTTGTTGTAGGCCGCCATGTAAGCCCGTGAACCACCTTCGGTTATGCCTTTATAAAACGGGTAGCCATAGTATTCACGAAATAATCGTTCATCGAAGTTAGATGAGTTTTTCACTCGCACATTCTCGTTGCTGTTGGCCAAAAAGTGTTTCATTAACGATGCTGTTTTCCAATATTTCGGGTGGTCGCCCTGCAGTCCTTTTACAAAAGCAACCGTCATGCGGGCTGTCAGAAAGGCATCTTCGCCATAGCATTCTTCTGTGCGTCCCCAACGAATGTCGCGTCCCAGATCGGCATTAGGTGAAAACACAATGAGCCCGGCACTTTCGTATTTCGGACTTTGAGTGAGATATCGGGCCTCGTCGGCTTCCCACGATGCAATGCGTTTTATTAAATCGGTATCCCAGGTTTGTGCCAGGCCATAAGCCTGTGGAAAAGTAGTTGTTGCTGATGCACCTTCCCCTGTAACAGCCCAGTTGGCAGGACCACTTAACGCCAGTCCGTGAAGCCCTTCTACCGTTCGGGTGCCTTTTACTCCCAAGCGTGGTATTGACGGCCGGGTTGAAAGACAGTTGATTTTTTCTTCCAGTGTCATCAGCGAAATCAAATTGTCAAAACGGGTTTCTTCATCCAGTGAAGGATTTTGAAACGAATACTGATAATCCTGAGCATTCAGAAAAAGAGGAAAGATGAAAATGAACAATGCGGTTAATGGTTTGAATATCATAATATTTACATTTGCAAGCCCTTGATGATATTAAAACTTCTAATTTTTATAGCCTTGTTATATCAAAGACTTTTAGGTTAATTGTTAGGTGTTAACGGTATAAATATAATAAAAAAGGGTTGCCTTAACAGACAACCCTTCGCTTGACTTGCAAAATAATTATTTGAATTCAATTTTCTTGGCTAACCCTAATTTTAGCCATCTGCCGGGCTGTGGTATGTTCCCGAAATCGTAGTGTGATACATCAAACAGGTTTTTGGCTTCAGCAGAAATATTCCATCCGTTTTTTTGCCATCCAACTTTCAGGTCAACTGTCCAAAATGGATCATAATCGGTCATGCCTTTTGATTTTTTATCCTCAAATTTTTCGTATTGCCCGTTTCTGTCCTGATAAGCAACATGCCAGTTTGCTATAATATTCTTCCAAATATTATGGTTCAAACTAAAATCGAAGCGGTGTTTCAGGTAGTTGAGTGAGTAATTTGAAATTAGCTGGCTCTCAATTTGTTGCTGGTCGATAAACGTGTATGCAATCTTTGCCGAGTTTAACACGTTCTGATTTTCTATTAACGTGGTAAAATTAATTTTGGCATTAACTTCAATTCCCAAAGTGTTTAGTTCAGTGTAATTGATGGTTCGCCATTTGTCTTCAGTGGTTTCGCGTACCCAGTCAATCATGTTTTTACCCTGTGTAAAAAAACCGGTCACTGATGCTTTCAGGAAATCATTTTTAAACCGGGTACCTAAATCGTATCCCAATGCTTCTTCGGGCAGTAGGGTTGGGTTACCTTCGTTATTCGGGCTTGTATAGTATAAATCGGTAAAAGTGGGCATGCGCATTGTTTTGTTTACCGAAGCAAAAAGTGCAAAATTCCGGTTTACATCGTATGCTACATCAATTCCGGGGTAAATGAAAATTTCTTTTTCAAGATCGGTGTTATATGTGAAATTAATGCCGGCATTTATCATTAATTTATTAAAATACTGTTTATGTCCGGCAAAAGCCGAAAAGTTTGTGCGCCCGTGATATTTATCGAGCAAGATGGTGTCGTTTACAGGACTGTAAATCAGATCGGAGGCTTCTTCTCCCAGGTTGTTACTGAAAATTTGTTCGTTACGGGTATCAAGGCCTATTGTTGTGGTTGCTGATGTGCCATGCAGGTAATTAAACAGAAGGTTGCCGCCCCAAACATTCGTAGTGTGGAAATTGCTGTAGGCTGGTGGGTTATCCCTGAAAAGCAAAAAGCGGTCGTTATTACGCCTGTAATATGTGCGTGGATTAATTAGAAGTTTGCCGGTTTTAATCTTTAAAGAAGCGGCTGTAAAGTAAGTCTGTATCTCTTCGTATTGATTAGGATAGGCAGCTGTGTAAAAGTTATTGGCACCAAATGCCCTGTCGGTGGCACCTGCCTGAATGTTGAGTTTGGATGTTTTTCCAACCCGGGTTCCGTGGTAAAAAAAGGAGCGGTTTTTAAAATCGGTGTTGTCGATGTATCCGTCGCTTGCCGAGCGTTGTGCGCTGATAAGGTGCCCGGTGTTCTTAATAATAAATCCGGCACTTATGAGTTCCTTGTTTAAATTGTGTTGGCCGTATTCAGCCTTTGCTCTGATATATGATTGCTCAGATGCTGAAGTTACAATGTTTATGGCACCACTAAATGCTCCGGGACCAAATTTCCAGGCTCCGGGACCTTTGAGAATTTCAATACGTTTGATGGATGATAAATCGATGGGAAGGTTGAGATTGTGGTGTCCGGTTTGAGGGTCGGTAACGTTCATGCCGTTGAGGAGGATAAGTGTCTGGTCGAATGAACCGCCGCGGATGGAAATATCGGATTGCATCCCGTTGGTTCCGCGCTGCCTGATGTCGATGTTTGATGCGTATTCAATCAGTTCGTCGACCGAGGCGACCGCCGCTTGCTCAATCTCTTTTTGGTTAATGGTAACAACCACACGGCTGATGTTTGAATAGCTTTCTGGTAATTCATCAGAAGTGACATCGATGGCTTCAAGGTCGTAATTGCGGCTTACTGTAGTGTCAGCTTCCTGTGCTGTGGCATCATCGGGATTGGCAAACAGCAGGTAAGCAGCCGAAAGTGTGCCAATACGCACAACTCTTTTCAGACTGTTAAATACCGCGTAGTTGGTGTTATCCCATTTGCGGAAAGTAACAGTCTTCTTTTTAATGAATTTGTTTTTCTTCATTTAATTATATTTAAGGTTTAAAAAGCTGCAAATATAGGCATATCGGCAGCAAAAAGAACAAATTGTATTCTTTTTTGTATTTTATAATGTCTAACATTCTTGTATTATATTGTCAAATGAGACTAATTCTCACCTTCTTATTTTTAAGTTTGCTATTATTGGTTTTTGCGATAAGCACTTCAGCTATTTCTGCATGTACACCAGCATACGTGCAATTCTGTTTGATTTCAATAACACCTAGTTGATCTTTTTGAATCTGCCCCTGCTTAATAAATAAACCGACAACATCTCCTTTTGATATTTTATCTCGTCTTCCTCCGGTAATATACAAGGTAAGCCATTTTACTGGCGAAGGAAGCGTAGCTATTTGTTGATCTTCAATATTTAGGCTCTCCGGCGCAATTTCCTGAATAAAATCTGGCAGTTCTTCTTCTTTAAAATGCAAAATATAGGCAATGCCATTGCGATTCATACGGGCAGTTCGTCCGTTCCTGTGGGTGAATTCTTTATTGCGTAGCGGGAGGTGATAGTGAAGAATAAATTTTATTTCGGGAATATCAAGTCCACGAGCAGCCAAATCGGTTGCCAGCAGGAGTTGATTTGTGCCATTTCTAAATTTAACCAACGCTCGCTCCCGATCAATTTGTTCCATACCGCCATGAAAACACTCGTGATGAATATGATTCTCAGTTAAAAAATCACTTACACGCTCCAGTGCATCCTTGAAATTACAAAATATAATTCCAGGTTGGTTGCCAATAAAAGCGAGTGCTTTTTTCAAAGTTTTCAACTTATCCTTTTCGGGCGAAAAAATTGTTTTAATCGTTAGTTGAGAAATACCTTCCTGAAGGTAGTTGATACAGACGGGTTTTTGTAATCCTACAAATTCCGGTATTTTGGCATCACTGGTAGCTGAAGTTAGAATCCTTTGCTTAACATTGGGGAGCGCTTCAACAATCTCGGCCATTTCCTTTTCAAAACCTATTTCCAACGATTTATCAAATTCATCGAGTACTAGCGTATTAATATGCTCCAACGAAAATTTATCTCTTCTAATTCTGTCGGCTATTCGCCCGGGTGTGCCAATAAGAATTGCCGGTCGATGTTTTAAATCAATCTTATCGAGCGAACCGGCACGGCCACCATAAACGGCATTTACCTTAAAGCCCGATCCCATTTTTCGGATTACCTGTTCAATTTGTTGAGCCAATTCACGCGAGGGAACCAATATAAGAATCTGAATCTCGGTGCAGTTTACATCAAGTGGTTCGATTAAAGGCAAAAGAAAGGCCAGGGTTTTACCAGTTCCTGTAGGTGAAAGCAATATTACATCCGACTTCAATTGTATCGTTTTATATGCCTCCCGCTGCATGGGATTTAGTGCTGTGATTTCAAATTTATTTAAAAAAGAGCCGGTGAGCTTATCGTCGGAAATTTCTTTTTGATCTTTAATTCTTTTTGACATTTAGTATCTGTTCTGTTTATTATAATATTTTGTTTATCTGGTTTATAACACCCCATGTCATTACTCCACTTCAATCTGTAATCTTGCTTGTTAATAAGCACTTAAAAGTTTTACTAACTATCGTTTTACCAAATCATGAGCAACCTTGTTGGCTTGTTCCAGTATTTCTTCTTCGCCCGGTACATGGCGGTTTTCCATGAGTATTTTGCCATCGCAGATTACGGTATCCACGCAGTTGCCGTTGGCTGAATACACAAGGTTTGAAATAAGGTTGAAGTTGGGTGTCATCTCGGGAAGTTGTAAATCGACCAGTGAAATATCGGCCAGGTAACCTTC